>JACKFF010000007.1 GCA_020632595.1 Nitrospiraceae bacterium
GGCAGCCAAACGGCCTCGCCGTCTCGCCCGATCAGAAGACGCTCTACGTCGTTGAGGTTGGAATCTATAACACCAATATCCTGGAGAAGCCTCCGGTTGTTGGCGGTCCACCAAGCGCGGTTCACGCGTATGATCTCCTGGACGACGGCTCTCTTCGCTATCGAAACATGGTGGTGACATTTCCCACTGGGACCTGGGGTGACGGGATGACTGTGGATAGGGAGGGGAACATCTACGTGGGAGTCGGTGGCCCTCCTGGTAGCAATGGGGTTCACATCTATGCACCGAGTGGGCAACGACTCGCATTTCTGGCGACCGAGGAGACGGCAGTGAATCTCGATTTTGGGCGGGGTACCGACGCCAACCTTCTGTATGTGGTATGCGCCCGGTTTCCTTCTGGTTCGGGTCCGTGGACTCCACCCTCCAGTAACGGCCTGTACCGCATCCGGCTTCGAATGGAGTAGATTGCACGCAGAATTTTTGTGAGGTGTTGGGAGTCAAGCTTAATTGTAGACTATAGTCTCACGTACATATGCCGGGGAGGGCGTTCACGCTCTGTCGTAGCATATGTAGGGTGAGGTGCCGATGGCGGAAACCGCAAGGAGAGACTGGTCATGAAAATTGGAGTCGGAGCAGACCCCTTTGGCCTGGAACTGAAAGAGGCCGTGAAACGACATGTCCTGACACTCGGTCATGTGTGCGTGGATGTGGGCGGAACAAGGGATGAATCACGTTCCTATTATGATGTCGCTCATGAACTGGCCGGAAAAGTGGGTGCAGGTGAGTGTGATCGCGGGATCCTGGTGTGCGGTACAGGGATGGGCATGGCGATCATTGCGAACAAGCATCCGAATGTCTATGCCGCGGTGTGCGAAGATCCTTCCACTGCAACCAAAGCCCGATCCATCAACAATGCCAACGTACTCACCATGGGTGGCATGGTTACGGCATCTTACAAAGCCAAGGAGATCGTTGATGCGTTTCTGACAACTGAATTCAAGAGCGGGTGGGATGAGGAAATCCAAGCTTTTCTTGACCGTTCGATGGTCGATATCCAGCGCATTGAGTCCGAGGAATTCAAGGATTGAATTCAGGTAAAGGGAACAGGACGCGTAAAAATGCTTTTTCCAAAAAATCGCTTCGATGCGGACGAAATTCTGTATGACGTACGTCTACAGGTGTCCCGCACACGAAGGTTAGATCTCGTTCGCAAGGTCCGTCATCTTCCTGGATTGGTTTGATGGACTGGTTTTGGCCTGAGCGATCCGACTGCATGTTGAGCATCGGGTGTTAGTCTACGGACGAAAAACCGTCGCTAGCGAGATTTTGACCGAATTTCCCATGAACCTATAGTTGAAGATACTGCTTTCTGTAAAGAATGTTCTGACCTCTTGGATTCCCCGTCCTCTTTGCAGACCCACAACTTGACAATTTTTGTCGGTTGACAAAGAATTCGTCTGGTTTTAATTCAGGCCAGTGGGTAGGCTATGAGCCTATTTAAGGATTTTATATCATCCGATCCGCATAAGGATGCCGTGATAAATGGCCACATGTACAATAACAGACTGAAATTGCAAAAGTTAAAGTATCTTTTCAGATGAATCGGTGGCGCAAAGCATACAGGAAATCGAATGCCTGTAGCTAATGCGGATCTGCCTAATCCTTGTTTGGTAGCGAAAAAGGGCGGTTCAAGACTGGCGAATAAACGTATGTTGTTAGGTGCAAACCGGAGGATTTCATGGATAGTCAACATCCTTTGATTCAGCGTGCTCAAAAATATCAGTGCAAAAAAATCGACTTGTCGCCGGCTGGGTGCTTCTACGATGACTCCGTTGGAGCTTGGTGTGTCATCGAAACGGGTCAACTATGGGTGGACACCCCAGGACATAAGGGTCCCCGTACCAAAAAAAACGATATAGAAACTGGCGAGGATCAAAAAGGTGAGTGAAGAGCCGTGAGAGGAGGATTCGAAGATTACCATCCCCAGGTCTTACTTCTCGCGAGTCGGTACGATCTGACCTGCGATTACGTCGTAAGCCAGCTTAAGAGAAAGTCAATTCTGTACCTCCGCCTTAACACCGAGGATTTAAGTAACTCCGATGTAGAATTGGACCCCATTCAGCGGCGGCTCGTAGTTGAGCGTGGGGATAAAAGGTATTGCATAACTCCGCAGTGTCTCAGATCGGTGTTTTTTAGGCGTCCCGTCTTCCTCCGTGAATATGGAGAAAATCAATGTACAACGGAAGATAGGTTTTCAAATCTTCAATGGGCGGCGTTTGTTCGAAACTTAATGTTTTTTAGCGAAGCTCTCTGGGTCAATGATCTAACCGCCACATACAAAGCAGAGCACAAAGCAGTCCAGCTCTCGGTTGCATCTCGACTTGGCTTTGCTGTGCCACAAACCCGAGTGACAAACTCGCCACACCCCTACATGCTGGGCGAGAAGTCCCACTGTGTGGCGATCAAAGGACTCGACACTGTCCTATTACGAGCTGACGGCTATGAAATTTTCGGTTTCACTACTTTTGAATTCTCCGACCAATTGGAATCTGATGCATGGAGATCGGCTCCGGCAATAATCCAAGCTGCGTTGACAAACAAGCTGGACATTCGAGTAACTGTGGTCGGAGAAAGAGTATTTGCTGCTGCCATTACTGTGGGCGGAAATCCAGTTTCCGATGATTGGCGAATGCATAAGAGCGACGCGCAGTTTAGCGCATTTGAATTACCACCAGAGACTGTTGAGCGTTGCCGCGCGCTCGTCAGGGCATTGGGGTTGATTTTTGGAGCCATTGATCTTGCGTTATGCGACGGCGAATACTATTTCTTAGAGATCAATCCCACAGGGGAATGGGCTTGGCTTGTTGATTCGGCAAGGCTTCCAATAGATGAGGCAATTGCGGACTGCCTTTCGCAGGAGGTGTCTTTGGATGTGTTCTGAAATTCTAAGAAGGATAGATTCCGCATTGTTTGGTTCATGTCTTACTTTGCAAAAGGCTAATAAGCTAGTTCAAAAGAAAATTGAAGAGTGCGAAATAGATCAATTTGAAAATGACGAGCGACTCAACCTCTCTAAGCAGGATCTTGATGTCATGTTGACCCTTTCTATTCAGCGACTCGAGCGAGTCGAGAACAAGGCAATGGGAACGCTCCTGGGAATTGCAGTAGCGATTGCGGTATTTGGGGCAACATCTGGGCTTCTTGGGGATGATGGGCTTTTCGTAGGACACGGGTTAATTTTTAAAGATGTTGCGGCCGTAGGCCTCGTTTTGGCAATGCTGTACTTATTTGGGAGTGGAATCCTGTCATTGGGTTCATACAAGATTGGCCAAATCTATTACCCTATGCTGTCTGACCGAGCACCAGTCGTGTCCCCAAGCATGGAAGCGAAAGTGATCGTATATTCGATTGAGCAGAATCAGCGTGTCGCGATGTTGCGCTCTAATAGTTTATCAGCCTCGTTTGCGTGCCTCAGAAATGGGTTGCTAGTTGTTTTGATGCTGGGAATGTTTATGGTTTTTGTTGCGGGATTTGCCGTTGAGCAGAGCGGTTGTCCAACAACAGTTTCAACTAGATGAAGGGAAAGGGAGCAGATTTCTTTTCTGCCAATGGTCTTGGACATCCGCAATGTTGCACCTTGGACTCTAGGCCGAGCATATCCAGGATGACGCGGCTGACATTATGGTGACTCGAATTGGTGTTGCGGATTCACACGGTGTGCAGGGTGGTTGTAGCTTCTCTTCTTATAGAAAATCATAGCACGGTGGTTTCTCCAATTGAGCAAATGCGAGACATGACTGGAAATTTGTCTACGAGGAATATGAGGCAAGGGGCTGTCCGGTAGGCGGAACCTGGCGTAGGGGTGAAAAATAATCGATCCTCCTTTTTGCCTTTAGTTATTCGGAGGTAACTTGATGAATGCCATTGAATTATTGGTACCCGTGATGGTCATGGCTGGAATATTGGGTGGGTTAATTAATTTTTTTATAGCTGATCCAACGAACGAGGTCCCGCTTGCTTGGTGGAAGCATGTAATTATTGGCATTGGCGCGGCGTTCACGGTGCCAGTATTTCTCAATATGATCTCCAGTACCCTAATTGGCGAAATTGCTGGTCAACTTTCCGACGCAAAGATTCTGTCAAAGCTTTTAGTTTTTACAGGATTCTGCCTACTTGCTGCGATATCGTCGCGTAATTTTCTCCGCTCACTATCCGAGCGGGTATTGCAGGAGGTGAAAGCTGCGAAAAAACAAGCAGAAGAGGCTCGGGAAGAAGCTTCCGATGCACAAGCCGCTGTGGCTCCATTCATTGAAGAAGATATCGAACCGGTAGAGAATATGTCCGATCACGCTTCGGCAAATCTTTCTGAGTCCGATATTACCGAAGATGAACTTAAGATTCTCAAGGCAATGACTATGAGTCGTTTTTCGATACGTTCACTTACCGGTCTTGCAAAAGATGCAGGCATTCCTAAGGAGATTGTGAATGCAACCCTCGGTACACTTTTGCAGAGAGGGTTTGTTTCTGAAACTAAAAACAAACAGGGCCAACCACGTTGGTATGCAACACCGCTTGGTCGTTCTAAGACGAATTAAAAATCACTCGATTATTCACTTGTTCGGCTAGGTGTCTTTGGTAAAAAGGTGCGAGGAATCGTTTATTAACTCTTCATGCGGGTTTGGAAAGAAAGACTTTTGCCGCGTCGTTCACGGCTGGCCCCTCGAGCCTGGCTTTCCATATGGTCAACGGTAATGTGGGTGCTCTTACTGTTTGATCAGTCTCACGACTATGCCGGGTTTGAAGGGGTTTTGACGGAAGTCTCCGGTTGGACTGGGATACATTTCCCCGCCTATTGTCTAATGCCGACACACCGGCATCTTATCTGGTCTCGCCGAGAAAGCTCATCCCAAGACTCCTGACAATTCCCTTTTCCTTTTTCCAGTCCCATATCTTGAAATGTTTCGCCAATTGACGGAGAATCCGCTTTCGATTACTCCAGAGTCCAAGATAGGAGCCAACCCGAACACGTGATAGGCGATAATTCCAAAAACGCCTGCCTTTGAAAGACCAGAGATTGGGCACAAAAAGAAATGGCAACGTCTTATCCAGAAATAGAAAGCCTGTGTATACTTTTTTCACACAAACCGTCTAATAATAGTTAGGTGCTCGTGAAACAGCGAGCATCATTTTAATGATGCGTAGTTACATGAACCGCATATTACCGATTTACAACGTCAGCCCAAATGGAGACTCACCATGAAAGCCGTTGCTTACAAAACACCTGGTCCGATTGAGCGTGAAGATGCCCTCCAGGATATCACCCTTGATAAACCCAAAGCCGAAGGCCGAGATCTGCTTGTCAAAATCGTTGCCGTCTCGGTTAACCCGGTGGACACCAAGTTGCGTCTCGGTGCTGCGCCCGAAGGAAGCGATTGGCGGGTCCTTGGATTTGATGCCTCCGGCGTTGTCGAGGCTGTCGGGCCTGAGGTGCGGAATTTTAAACCGGGCGATGCGGTTTTTTATGCCGGTTCCATCGCGCGACCCGGCACCAACAGCGAATATCACCTTGTCGATGAGTGTATCGTGGGCCGCAAACCCGCCAGCCTGAGCGATGCAGAGGCGGCAGCACTTCCGCTCACGGCGATTACCGCCTGGGAAATGCTGTTTGACCGGCTCGATGTCAAACGCCCGACTCCGCAGGGGGGAAATATCATTTTGGTTATTGGTGGGGCGGGTGGGGTCGGCTCGATCACCATCCAGCTTCTGCGGGCGCTGACCGATCTCACGGTGATTGCCACCGCCTCGCGTCCTGAAACGCAGGATTGGGTGCGGAAATGCGGCGCCCATCACGTGCTCGACCACCGTCAGCCTTTGGCACCCCAGGTTAAGGCACTGGGTCTTGGCGCTCCCGGTTTTGTGTTCTCAACGACTCAGACCGGTCAGCACATGGCTGATATCGTCGAACTGATTGCGCCGCAGGGCCGTTTTGGCCTGATCGATGACCCCGAAGTGGTCAACGCGAAGCCGTTCAAGCGCAAAGCCGTGTCACTCCATTGGGAAATGATGTTCACGCGTTCGCTCTTTGGCACACCGGATATGGCGGAACAGGGCAAGCTGTTGAACGAAGTGGCGGCGCTGGTCGATGCGGGACGCATCCGTTCCACCGTGACCGAAGTCGCGGGCAAGATCGATGCGGCGACGCTTCGCAATGTGCATGCCCAGCTTGAAAGCGGCTTGGCGCGGGGCAAGATTGTGCTTGAAGGTTTCTGATGAGGTGTGGAACAGAGCCGAATCGTCTCCTTGGAGTGCCGACATGCCGGACAATCTGAACGCGAATAACCAGCATGCCATGGCCTTCTACCGCACTGCCTACTCATCCTCAAGTCTGATCACGAGCGACTTCCGCTTTTTTGAAATATGCCTGCTGAATATACCAGTCGAAAAAATTGATGGAAGCTCACGGCCGGTTTGTGATACATGTCACCGCAGTTTGTCTGGTAGTGATGGACTGTCACTTTATCCTCTGACTCCGTCGGATCAGAGAGCCATCAGATGAGAATGGGAACATACAGACGGACTCCTGTCTCAACCCTTCGGGGGGATTTGGTCCCTCGAAGTGAATCAACTTTCCGAGGGACCGAGGGAATGAGACGCTAACTTCCGATTGGACCGCCGTCGTCTTTGGTGATGACAATGCACGATGAGCGGGGCCTCTCCCCGGCCTCACCATCCGGCCACGAGCTGTAGTGCTTCGGGTCAGCCGGGTCGTTGACCGTTGGAGCCTCACCCGGGTGTTGGATCCCCACAAACATCGTCCTTTCATCGGGGGTGGTGCATATCCCCGTGATTTCACAGCCGTTTGGTCCAACGAGGAACCGCCGCGTCTCACGTGTCGTTGGATCGGCGCACAGCATTTGATTGTTCCCGAATCCGGCATACTCTCCTGAATTGATGGTGCTGGCGGAGACATCAGTTTGAATCCATGTCCGGCCGCTGGGAGCTACGTACACGCCGTCCGGCGAACCGTATTTGTCCCCAAAGATGGTCGATCCATGCGAGGCCTCCGCTGGATCGCCGCACAAAGCAAATATATCCCATTCAAAGGAATTTTCTGTCCAGTCGTGCTGGTATTTCCAGGTAATGATGTGCCCGTAATGATTCGGGCTGCGGGGGTTCGTTGCATCGATCGGAGGATTTGTCCCAGTGCCCCGTCGAGTGTTATTGGTGAGAGTGGCGATGACGGTCAGTGACTCAGGAAAGGTGTCGATCCATTCGGGTCGATCCATTTTCGTGGCCCCAACCGCATCGGCTGCCCCACGGGTATTGATCAAAATGTCAGTTAACGCCCAACCCGCCAGCATCGGATGGTCGGGTGTTAAGGGAATCCATTCGCCAAATCCCGTATCATGAAATTTGGCCACATAGAGGATGCCGTCATCTAAAGGGTGAATCCCGCGTCGGAGGGCGCTGCGCCAGGGTAATTTTGACACAAAACGGTAAATGTATTCGAACCGTTCATCATCGCCCATATACACCGCGACTTTTCCGTGTTTGGTTTCCTGAACCTTGGCCCCTTCGTGTTTTAACCGACCGAGCGCGCTTCGCTTCACTGGAATCGAATGAGGCTGAAAAGGATTAATCTCCACGATATAGCCGAAGCGATGTGGTTCATGAGGCTCTTCATCCACTCGGAAACGTCTGTCTGTGGTATGCCAAAGGTACCCAAAACCCTCACTGGTTATTCCATATCTGGCTTCCAGTTCGGTGGGCGGCTCGTTTTTTCGAAAATATCCGTTAAAGTTTTCCTCGCATGCCAGATAGGTTCCCCAGGGGGTCAATCCCACGGCGCAATTGTTCAATGTGCCTAATACTCTTCGACCTGTTGGATCTTCGCTGGTGACGAGTCGAGGATCGCCAGCAGCAGGTCCGCCAATGGTGATGGGAGTTAACCCGGTGATTCGACGTGCATAACGAGACCGGCGAACGACCTGCCATATTTTTCGTCGACCATGCCGGTGGAAAAACTGGTTTTCCTCGTGTTCATCGTGAGCATCATTCAATCCCTGTTTCCCCTGTCGAATTTCAATGATGGACACACCATGAGCATTGAGCGATTTTCTCGTTTTTTCCGAGTCCCAATTTGCAGTTCCATCCGGGAACAAGAGTTCATCATCGGTATACTCGTTATTTTGAACGAGGAGCCCGCGTCGAGAACCGAGAATTGGAAAATACACTAACCCGTCGTTATGCATGCCCCATTGCAAGGCTTGATCGTCGGCAGTATTACTTGCATCCTGCTTGAATGATGGCCCGCGGGAAACGGGATCGCCCCATGAAATAAGCACGTCCGCCGTGTATCCAGGAGGAACGACGACGGTATCTTCCGAAGAAACGGGAATGCCTTGAAACCCGAGAAGCGGATCTTGTTTCCGACCCCATCGGTAAGCCGAAACGGGAACTGCATGCAGTAAGGCCTCAATCCCTCCGAGTGAAAGTGTCGCTGCTACGGCCAAGCTTCCACTCAGGATATTGCGGCGGGACATTCGAGCTCCAAGGACCTCGATGAAGGTATTATTGTCAGAAGGATTACTCACTTGGTTGTCATCATCACATTTGGGCATGCTTGCCTCCCTTGTTAGGTTTCCACAGGCACTGAGGTTGAGTGAATCTGTTTGGGAAATATAGAGACATCCGGCGATTTCCTTAATTGAGACGCCCAAGATTGATGAACTGCGTCTCTCCGTTTGAATCATCGACTCCGTCATTGTCCGTCACAATGAGGGCGTTTCCATTCGGAAGGACGGTTAATCCCTCAACCTTTTCAGTGATTGCGCCTTGGGGTGCTTGAAGGTCCGGAATCAAGTCACGGACCAAAGTTTTGGTCAGGACAGGAAATGTACCCCCTTCGGCAACCGGATCAACGCCGAGGACAGAAAACGCATAGATTTTTTTAATGCGGGCATCGCGGCCGGCTTGATTGTCCCGCTCGATCACCCAAAACGTCTCGGGACCGACCGCGACAATTTCCGATAGCCCCACCCAGCCACCATTCGGCGATTCACGTGGATCAAGGGGGTAGTAAAAAAATGCCCATTCCCCGGTGTTCGTATCATACCGGGCAATTCGCACATTCCCTGCCGGATCGTCTACCCACTCTCGTTGAATGGCCACGTACACGAATTCCCCGGTGCCGGAGGGTTGCTCAACGGTGGCGACACCTTCGAATCCGAATCGTCGTTGTTTGGCGTTGGTGGTATCCGGAAGATGAATGCGTTCCAGAAGGGTTCCATCCTCGGCGACTTGGTATAACTCATTCAGGGAGGTGACCGGACGCTCAGGGTCATCAACGCTTCCCCCACCTTCCGATGCGACCCAAAAGCCCCCAGGAGGCCGAATGGCCAAACCCTCTATATCCAAATTGACGGTGTGGCCGTTTTCTCTGAGAATGATAGGCTGAGTGATGACTGCAGGAAATCCTGTCACATCTACTTTGAACAGCCGGCTTTCTTTATAGAAACTATCTTGCGCGGCATACACATGGTCAGAGGTTGTGGGATCGGCTGCTAATGTGGATAGCGCTCCCCATGGAATTGGTAACCCGTTTTGATCATCGGCCGATAGGATGGTTGGATAGGCCGGATTTTCGCGTCCCAATTCATAAATGGTGATGACGCTCCGGAATCCAGCGATTCGATCATCGTTTTCGCTGGCGGAGACCAATAAATTTCGATGGGGAATGGCTTTCAGTCCTTCCGGACCGTTGCCCGTAGGAAGGACCTGAAGAAATTCAGGACGGTGATTGTGTCGGAGTCGATACACCGTAATGACACTTGAGCGTTCGGATCCCACAAAGAGGTAGTTGTTCTTTCCATAGTCTCCGTATTCAATTCCCTCGGGTTCGTTGCCTTTATTCTCCGAGCGAGCTTCAGGATAATGCCCGATACGAGCCATCAGATGTTCCATGGAATGGCCCGAGGTAAAGCGCACATCACCGGTGGTATTGAAGATAGTAAAACCCCGGCTTCCCCCCACTAAATCCCCTTCATCGGCCGTCGCCAATCGATGTTTCGAAATCCACTTCACGGCATCCGGTTCTCTGCGGACATCATTCAAACTGCTATTCAATTCGATGAGATCGTTTTCATTCGTATCAATATCCGTGAGATCGACGGTTCCTGCTTCCCAATGGTTGATAACCTTTCCTGTTTGGAGATCAATGAGGGCGAGGTGGTTATTTTCCTGCAGTGTGACCACTGCGATATTTTTCTGGTTGATATCGATAAATTCCGGCTCTGGATCGGTGGGGAACAGCGTGGGGACCCCAACCAGATCCACTGTGCGGGTGGTCCAGTGTGTGGGATTGCCCTTGATGTCGACGATGACCACGAAACCGGGTGGAGATTGTGGCGGTTCTCCATTCCCCAGTTCTTCGTCTCGTTCATTCTCAATCGCAATGGCTGCGTACTTCCCATCGGGGCTGACGGCAATACTGTCCGGCTGTCCCCCAAGGTCGATACTTCGTACGATTTGGCGTGTGTTGAGATTAATGATCTGTAGAACACCGGAAGTATTGACAAAGTTTTCACTGGTATTGACGACACCCAACGCATACTTCCGCACAACCGCGACTGACGTGGGTTCTCCGCCAACAGCAAGCGTCCCATCAGGTCGGGGATCCGATGGATCACTGATATCCACAAATCCGATATTCTGCGTTTGACTATCCGTGTAAATTAGCAGTTGCCCATTTTCACTAGCCGTCACAATTTCTGCGACGGTTTCTGTATTGACGTCCGAATTGAGAAAGACGGGGAATGTGGCAATCCGACGGAAATATTTCTCCGGACTTCGGGACTCCCTGTCGTCGGCATGCAACGGAGGCGTCAAGGCGGTTCCGATCATGGCCAACCCCGCTATGCATGCGAAGACGTCCCGTCCGACAGACTTTGTGTCTGACCATGTAGGCCAAGGGCGTGAAATATTCTGACGTAAGTTCATAGAAATCTCCTTTTGGAATTGTGTTGTACTATTGTTTGTTCTGAGAGCCTGACGCTTGCTCAAAGAAATGAAGGTTGTTGGGGTAGTCAGTCATGAACGTATGTGGTGGAGTAGTGATTTCTGCTGTTTGTGATAAGTTCCCGTCTTTTCGGGATCTTCGTGGTTCACTCTCCCTCGCGTTCCCTTTCCCCAAGACTATTGAGTTCATGCTTTCGATCAATGCATGCGTTATTTCAGATCCCAACTTGAGTCTCGAATTCGCGTGAGGTCTTCATGTCTGACGTGCTTGAACAGGTGGCGAACATATGCATAGATGGATACGATCAAAAACTTAATTCCCGCTTCCCAAAACATTTTTGAGGATCCTCCTCTGATGATGAGACATGTGCGACAATTGGACCCAAATGGAATGGCAACATTTCCTGGCTTATCTCTCTGTTCTGATGGAGGTCAGAGTAAACGCCCCAAGTTGCCAGTCTGTTAGGCCTCGATCACATCAATGTAAACAATGCCGGGAAGGATGGTGTATCCGGAGGACTCCAAGGAGGATTGCAGGGGAGATTGTGGGTTATGAGGTTGTCCCAGATGCCTGAGTCTTTAATCAACTTTTCAATCTAACCCAGGATCTGTGCTCACTCGTTCCATCCCAGCGCTCAGCGAGATCCTTCGTGGAACTTGTCCTGAGGTTGCCGAAAGGCTCGGGATGAAAACCTTTCCCAGGACTTGATTCGGGCGTGACAACGGCAGTATTTATGAGGCATTGTCGGGTACAGGCCGCTTAGACTTGCACCGGAACTCCGACTCATCTTTCCCCTTTTCTTTTTGTTCCGGCTTTCCTTTTTATTATGCTAGTATTAATGGCAACAGTGAAGGCAGGATTATCCCCAATGTGAACATCTGCTTCATTCCTTCCTGAAACATGGCCAGGCACCGAGTCACCGCCCAAGATCTCTATAACTACACCAAGTGTCTGCATCGCGTGTATCTGGATAGCAACGGCGATCCTTCGGAAAAATCCGAGGTCAGCTCATTTGTGAAATTGTTGTGGGAAGTGGGGTTACAGACTGAACGGGATTATATTACTTCGCTCGGCGATCAGGAGATCGTGGACCTGCAAAATCTTGGGGTAGAGCCGGCATTTCAGGAAACCCTGTTGGCCATGGAGCATGGAGCCCCTGTGATTTATCAAGGCTGTCTGATCCATGAGCACTTGGTGGGGCGACCGGATCTGTTGGTGAAACGTGGGGATGGGGCGTCTCGCTTCGGGGATTATCTTTATGAGCCGATTGATATTAAGGCTGGAAAGGGTTGGGAAGAGGCGGACGGCAAGAACCCCAGGTTTAAAGAACATTACGCCTTTCAGATTTTATTTTACCGGCTGTTACTTGAGCAGATTCAGGGAACAGTTCCAGCGGGTGGCCGGATCATTAATGTGGATAAACAGCTTGAAGAATTTGATCCGGCTCCCTTTGCAGAACGGTTTAACCAGGCCATGCAGGACGTTCAGCAACTGGTGTCCGGGGACGAGACTTCGGAACCGGTGCTGGGAAGTCACTGTACCATGTGCGGATGGTTTAGCCGATGTTACCGATGGGTGAAAGACGAGTCCGATCCCACCGGCTTATTTTTTGTGGGCAAGCAAAAATTTGCGCTCAGGGAGCAGGGGCTTCGGACGATACAGGATATTGCTCACATGGATGTGCAAACCTATCTCAAGCCCCCTCATAAGATTCCGCGAATGGGAAAAGTCTCCCTGACCCGGATGAAAGAGCGGGCGCAGGTTCTGTTAGAGGGGAAGCCGAGGATCCGCCCCGGCTATAGATTCCCGAAGGTTGATCGGGAGATCTATTTTGATATTGAAGATGACCCGACCCGGGGCGTCACCTATTTGTTCGGAATGGTCATTCAGGATGGGAAGAGGCCCTCTCACTTTACATATTTTCTGGCTAAAAGGCCTGAAGACGAAGAGCAGACGGTCAGGGACTTCTGGCGATTTATTCAATCGACGGAACAAGCCGTGTATTATGTGTATTCCCATAAGGAGCGATCGACGCTGAAACGGTTGATGGAAAAATATGATCTGGATGCCGAGACCTTTGAAAAATATAAGTCCTGTGAATTTGATTTGTATCAAGACCTCATTGTGGAATATTCTGATTGGCCGACATTTTCTTATGGGATTAAACATATCGCCAAGTTTATCGGGTTTCAGTGGAGAGACGTGGACCCGTCCGGCGCCAACTCCATTGCCTGGTATAACGAGTATTTAGCCAATCCGGCCAATGAAGCGCTTCTGAATAGAATTTTGGAATATAATGAGGATGATTGTTATGCCATGGCAGCCATCACCCGATATTTTGATCATCATTCGCATAAAAGTCAGGATACGGCTGAGGGACAGACGCACTGAGGAAGAATGTTGGAAAAGTCCGTCCGTGGCGTTCACTGACTTTGCCGGAGCGGCTTCACGTCTAGGTACTCAAGCGATTGGCTCAATGGGTCGCGGCATCCGGGACACTGGAAGCCATTCTGCAATCAAACTCAAGGTTGGACTGGGCGGTTCAACTTGAGCAGTTGCGCCCCGCTTCCGATGAGCCGTCATGGGATCGGGGCGTAGCATTCTGGTGAAAATTTCAATTGTTCAACGGTCCCTGCTGAGGAGAACGTCTTATGGCTGCAACGGTATTAGTCGTTGATGATGAAAAGGATCTGGTGGAGTTGGTCAAGTATCACTTGGAAAAGGAGGGGCTCAAGTGCCTGGAAGCCCGTGATGGGGAAACGGCTTTGCAAATGGCCAGGGAACGTACCCCGGATCTTATGGTCCTGGACCTGATGTTGCCGGGGGTGGATGGGTTAGAGGTCTGCCGGAAGTTGAGGAAAGACCCGAAAACGTCTTCGATCGCCATTATTATGCTGACGGCGAAGGCCGAGGAAGTGGACCGGATTGTCGGGTTGGAAATGGGGGCCGACGACTATATGGTGAAACCCTTTAGTCCGAGGGAACTCCTCGCCAGAGTGAAAGCCGTGTTGCGGCGGGGACAGGGGCAGGACATGCCGGCGCTCAAACGGGTTGGAACCCTCGAGGTTGATGAAGGCAAACACCAGGTGACGGTGGAGGGAACCGTGGTGGAGTTAACTGTCAAGGAATTCGATCTGCTCTGTGCGTTGATGCGGGCGAATGGCCGGGTCCTGAACCGGGAGCAAATATTGGAAACAGTTTGGGGCTATTCCAATGCCGTGGATATTGAATCACGAACGGTGGATGTGCACATTCGGCGGCTCCGGGAAAAGTTAGGAAGCGAATGCACACGAATCGTGACGGTCAAAGGTGTGGGCTATCGTTTTGAATCGGGGTCGGTCTAAGGTGAATATGATGAACGTGACCTTCATCAATGCGTAATCCCTCGCTCATTCTTGCGGGCTGGATGGTGTCGGCCATGATCGGGGCGGGGGTGGCGGTTGCCTGGGCATGGCCATTCTGGGTGATGGTTTTTTTGGGGGCTGGCCTGGTTGGCCTGGCGGTGTTGCTGACCCGGGACATCTGGGATCAGACGAGAGAAAATCATGAAGATGTCATGACAGGCGTTCGTCAACTTGAACAGCTCAGCGGAATTGATGAGGCGAGGACTTCTCGTGCGGTGGAATCCGATGCCTTGGGGAGCCATATCCAGCGCCTGGTGGAAAACGTGAAGAAACGTATGACCGGCCTCGAGGAAGAACGCACGAAAATTATCGCCATCATGGAAAATCTGGTGGAAGGAGTGGTGGCCTTCGATCCAAAGGGAAAGGTCTTGTTCACCAATTCCAGCGCCCATCGAATATTGGGATTGGACGCTCAGGCGATTCAAGGACGATCGCTGTGGGAAATCATTAGAAATCAAGAACTGGCAGGTCTGGTTGAAGGTTGTCAGGAATTGGCGTGGCATGAACGACGACAGGCAGAGGTAGAATTGCATCCTCCCGTCTCCATGGTGTTAGAGGTCTATGCCCTCCCTTTTCCCTTTTCCAATCAGAAGAAGGGGAGTGTGCTGGTGTTGCACGATGTCACCCAATTGCGTCGCCTGGAACAGGTACGGACGGAGTTTGTTGAGAACGTCTCCCATGAATTGCGCACCCCGCTGACGGCCATCGTCGGATATTTGGAAACGCTTGTGGATGAACCGTCATTGGACACTCCGAACAATCGGAAATTTGTGCAGGTTGCCCACCAGAATGCGGTGCGGCTCAGTCGGTTAGTAGAAGACTTACGAAGCCTCTCGGAAATTGAATCGGGAAAAGTCGTATTGCGTTGTGAATCGGTGCCGTTGGGTGAAGTGGCGCAGGATGTCTGTGAGATGTTTCAACATCAACTGTCGAAAAAAAATCTGCAGGTTTCCAATAAGATCGGCGTCGAATTGAGTGCCTGGGTTGATAGAGACCGGTTGATTCAGATTCTGGTGAATCTCGTGGATAATGCCATTAAATATACGTCTGACGGAGGCACCATATCGTTTCAGGCCATCCCGTTGGGAGATGAGCGGATCTCACTACAGATTAAAGATACCGGCCAGGGCATTCCTTCAACGGATCTTCCAAGGATTACTGAACGATTTTATCGGGTGGATCGAGCGCGGTCCCGTGAAGAAGGCGGGACGGGCCTTGGGCTCTCCATCGTCAAGCATCTGCTTCAACTGCTCGATGGCAAACTTCGCATACAGAGTGAATTAGGAAAAGGCACCACCGTAGACGTGATTTTGCCTGTTTCCCCGCCAGATCTCACAACCAACCTTTTATAGTATTTCAATTTTCTTCTTCCGTAACTCCTTTAGTTGGTTGCTCTTGACTCCAAAATAAAAAAAATACCACACACTTGTAACGTAAAACACATAGCGACGAAACTGTCTCTGGGGTAGGATTCTGGTGAATACTTCGCTAGTCACAAAATCCGCTGGATGGCGGTGGCCCAGCATTGGACGGTGAAAAGAAGATTGGGTTATGGCAGCAGATAGCAAAAACATGGAATGCCGGGATTTTTGGTGAGTTGGAAGTTCGTGATGCGGCATGAGCCGTGATTTCCGCCAGTCCGCCGGTTAAAATTGGAAAATGTTTGCCTCACCTGCCTTGTATGTGATGAGGCATCGTTTTCCATATTTGGAAAAGCACAATGGGGAACACCAAGGACGGCGCTTACTCGGGAAATGGGCAAATCGATAGGGTCCTCAAGGAACTCATCGCCATACGTACGGATATGGTCGCCGAGACGGCCAGGTCTCTGGCACGTCTCAAAAAGGTTCATACCAATTACCAAGAGAGTGCTCGAAATCTACTGCATTATCTTGCCCTCCGGCGCCGGGACCTCCGCCCGTTGCAGTTGCAGTTAGCCGCGTTGGGACTTTCATCCCTCGGGCGGGCCGAGTCACATGTTCTGGCCACGGTCGATGCAGTTCTTGAAGTTCTACATCGCCTGAGGGGATGTTCTTGGCAGGTGGAGTCGCAAGAGGCGGCAGTGGTTGATTTCCGGCATGGGGATCAGCTACTGGCCGAGCACACCGAAGGTCTTTTGGGCCAGGCCACTCCCGAGCGTGGAGTCCGGATTATGGTCACCATGCCCGCCGAGGCGGCGAGTGAGTACACTCTCGTTCACAATCTGCTCCAGCAAGGCATGGATTGCATGCGCATCAATTGCGCCCATGACGACGCCCCAGCGTGGTTGCGGATGATCGAGCATCTGAGGCGAGCCGAACACTCTTTGGGACGATCCTGCCGGATTGTCATGGACCTGGCTGGGCCGAAGTTGCGTACCGGGCCGATTGAGCCGGGTCAGGCCGTGGTCAGGATTCGTCCCCGCCGCGATGTGTATGGGCGTGTCATCGAGCCTGCGCGGGTGTGGCTGACCGCGGAGTCTTCTCCTTCCCCGCCACCCTTGCCGGCAGATGCTTCCCTACCAGTTCCGGCTACTTGGCTGACCGGCCTGCGCTCTGGCGAGCAGGTGAAACTCACTGATGCCCGGAATTCCAGAAGGATCTTTACTGTCGTTGATGTGACCGGTAATGGGTGCTGGGTGGAGGCAACCAAGACGACTTATGTTGTCCCGGGCACGGTTCTGCATCACGAGCGCGGTCTAGCGAATGGAAAAGACTGTAAGGCCTCTGTGGGCGAGCTTCCACCTCGTGAGAACGCCATCTCTTTGCGGCAAGGCGACGTACTCATCTTGAGCCGGGACCTTCAGGCTGGCCATCCGGAAACCTACGACAGTGGGGGAAAGGTTTTGGCCCCCGCCGTGATCGGTTGCACGATTCCGGAGGTTCTCGAGAACGTCCGACCTGGGGAATCAATCTGGTTTGACGATGGTAGGATCGGCGGGGTTATCGAGAAGGTTGAGGATATGCGTGTTTTTGTTCGAGTGACTTACCCACGCCTGCGGACTGAGAAGTTGCGAGCCGATAAGGGCATCAATCTCCCCGACAGTGACCTTCACCTGTCGGCTATGACCTCCAAGGACGTGGCGGATTTGTCCTTTGTGGCCAAGCATGCCGATATTGTGGAGTTATCTTTTGCCAATTCGGTCAGAGATGTGGAAATGCTCCAGAGGCATCTAGGTCGCTTCGGGAATCGGCAGCCTGCCATCGTATTGAAAATCGAAACGCGTCGGGGTTTCGAGAACTTACCGGACATGTTGCTTGCGGCCATGCGGGGTGCGTATTGCGGCGTGATGATCGCCCGTGGGGATCTGGCCGTTGAATGCGGATTTGAACGTCTCGCGGAAGTTCAAGAGGAAATCCTTTGGATTTGTGAGGCCGCTCATGTTCCGGTGATTTGGGCTACCCAAGTGTTGGAAAACCTTGCCAAGGAAGGGATGCCGTCCCGCGCTGAGATCACGGATGCGGCTATGGGACATCGAGCTGAGTGTGTCATGCTCAACAAAGGGCCCTATATAGTCAACGCGGTATGTGTTTTGGACGGTATTCTTCGGCGTATGCAGGCGCACCAGGCCAAAAAGCGGGCCATGCTTAGGGAGCTGCGATTGGCCCATGCGTTGCCGAATGAAATCTTATGAGGCTTTCTGCTGCCACGGGTGAAACTTTCGACAGCAAACTAAGGGGTGTCCCGCGCTGTTTTTAAAAAAGCAATATCTAAACGAAACGAATTGAGAAAAAGAGGTTTTGAGTCGCTTCTCGACCGATAGGCACAAAGGCCGAGGTGACTCCCTCCGCGTATGCTCCCAGGAAATTTTGGTTTTTTGAAGACCCTGCCGCCAGTTTGTTGGCAAAAGGCCTTTTGCATAGCGACTCCCCAGCCCATGTTTGAGGATTTTTCATGAAGGATCCGTTTCGAAGAGGTCGGTACCAACTATCAAAAAATGATTTGAGAGACGGAAGTGGATTGTTGGCATTTTTACTTCCAAGATCTCTCAAATAACCTTTTGGTAGATTCTGAGTTTCTTCTTCTGAAATCTTATCGCTTGGGATGTTCTTCCCTCATTCATTTTAAAACGTTACACAGTTGTAACCCGAACCTCACAGAGGTGAAATAGTCATTCGCTAGGATTCGATGGCAGGGTTAAATAATCAGACTGCCGAGCTTTGGAACTGTCTCAACGTGAGACGACAATGACGGGAGAAGCCCATGGGAACCAAAAGCACAGAATGGATTACTCCGGTTGATGTGGAACGGAAAGATCATGATCAGGTGTTAGCGGTTATTTCTGCCAGTCCGGGGGTGACGATAGAAGCTCTTTTGGAGCATTTGCCATGGATGCGGTGGGGGCATTTATTTTCCATCCTTGGGGAATGCCTGCAAGAAGGGTCGGTAATCTTGTGCCAGAAGGAGTTTCAATTTGAAGTCCGGGCCATTCATTCGTCGTCAAGCGGACACGAGGAGGATGTCCTGACGGGCTCTATGCCGTCAAAATCGGGAGATCGGTGGATGGGTATTTAACACGTTCGTAACATTGCCGTTACATAGAGGAAACCTGTTAGACCTACACTATTTATTCACTTGAGGAGGCACGATTGATGAAACACAATCAGAAACGAAGGCAAATGTGGGTGTTGCGCTTGGGCATAGGACTGTTCCTGGGTTGGACCGGGACCGCGATCCTCGGGGTTTCTCCAGTTTTGGCTAAGGATGAGATGGAAGATCCCAATTGGGTGAATTATGCCAAGGTGAGTGGCGTATCCGGAAATCTCAATAGCATTGGCTCGGATACCCTGAATAATCTTATGACGCTGTGGGCTGAAGGATTCCGGAAGCAATATCCGAATGTCAAAATTCAAATTGAGGGAAAAGGATCAAGCACCGCTCCCCCTGCTCTCATTGAAGGAACGGCTCAATTGGGGCCGATGTCTCGTAAAATGAAGGGGAAAGAAATCGATGCCTTTGAGTCGAAGTTTGGTTATAAACCTACCGCCTTTCCTGTTGCGATCGATGCGTTGGCGGTCTATGTCAATAAGGATAATCCCATTCAAGGGATGACGATAGAGCAAGTCGACGCGGTGTTTTCCAAGACCCGGCAGCACGGATATAAGGAAAACCTTACTAGTTGGGGCCAATTGGGCTTAACCGGCATGTTCGCCGATATGCCGATCAGCATCTATGGCCGGAATTCGGCGTCTGGGACCTATGGGTTTTTCAAAGAAGTGGTGCTGGAAAATGGTGATTATAAAGATGAAGTGAAGGAACAGCCCGGTTCGGCTTCTGTCGTGCAAGGGGTGACTGAGGATCAGGCAGGGATCGGATATAGCGGTATTGGATATCGAACTTCTAGTGTCCATGCGCTTCCTCTTTCTATGAAGGCAGGGCAATCCTTTGTGGAGCCCACCTATGAAAATGCCACCAAGGGGGAGTACCCCTTGTCACGATATTTGTTTGTGTATGTGAACAAAGCTCCCAATCAACCGTTGTCGCCGATTGTTCGAGAATTTTTGAAATATGTGTATAGCCGTGAAGGACAGAAGGTCGTCATTAAAGATGGCTACTTCCCCATTTCGGAAAAGATTATTGGGAAACAGTCGGAGCACCTCAAGTAGGAATATCCCAAGGAACAACCTGACCGCCTCCCGGAGAAACCTTTTGGAGAGCGGTCGGGTGTTCTGATATTATTTCAGCCCTGTTTCTCATTTCCCCTTCCCAACGATCACACATGATGCCACCCGTATCTTCCTCCTCCTCTTTGGAATCTAATAGACCATCATTGGTTGGCGCTTCCCATACTGGCACTCGAAGACGGATCCGTCATCTGTTTGATCGTGTGGCCAAATATGTCGTTGGGGCGGGAGGCCTGGCGACGATTGCCAGTATCCTAGGAATTTTTGTGTATCTGGTGTGGGAAGTCATTCCTTTGTTTCAACCCGCGACCGTCATTCCTGAACTGACTCTGCCCGTGGCCATTCCCGGGACTCAAGTTTCCGAACAGACTCACATCATGGTGGGGATTGATGAATACCGTGAAATTCCATTTATTTTGGAAGGGAAGCAGCTCAAATTTCTTTCCCTACCCAATGGCACTCCCATGCCTGAGGCGGGAGGGGAGTTGTCGATCGAAGGTGAGCCGACGTCTGTGGTGCGTGTCGGATTAAAAGGCCATACACTTAGTGTTGGGACCGATCGGGGACTCGTTTACCTGGTCAAGATACTGTATCGCTCGGATTTCCAAGGGGATCAACGGACCATTCTCCCGAGTGTGAAGGTCAACGATCCTGTGCGGGTGGTTCCTGACGGAAAAGAGATTATTCTCCATGCGCATGTGACTCGAGGAGATGAATTGCAAACCGTCGTGGCTCTCACCGGAAGCGGGGAGCTTTGGGTGACCAGGATTGAAGAACCAGGGGATTTTTCCTTTTCGGATGACGTCGTTGTCACAACCAATCGGCTGGTCCTTCCGCCGAAGGCTCATCTGAGGGCTTTGGCCCTGGATAGTGTGGGAAAACGATTGGTAGCCGGGACGAACAATGGACATCTCCTCGCATGGGAATGGGAAGGGCAGGGATTTGATGCGTTGCCTCAATCCGTGCCCGTTGGTGCTGCCGGGGATGGCGTGACTGCTCTCTCATATGTGTTAGGTGAACGAACGTTGGTGGTTGGCACCACCTCTGGTAGCGTGAGTACATGGGCGTTCTCAGCCGATCAGTCCGGGCCGTCCGGGAAAATCTTGAGAAAAGTCCATACTTTCACTCCTCATGCCCGGTCGGTGACAAGGCTCTCCGTGTCCCAACGGGATAAAGGATTTCTCACGGCTGATGAGCAGGGAACGGTGTTGCTGCATTATTCCACGACTGGAGAAACGATTTTAGAAATTCCTGGCAGGGGCAAAGCCATCGAATCGCTACGCTATGCTCCAAAAGCCGATGGGGTGGTATGGTTGGAGGAAGGTGGCACGCTGCAGACCTATGCTATTGATAATCCGCATCCGGAGGTGACGTTCCAATCCTTATTTTTTCCGGTGACCTATGAAGGCTATGACCGTCCGGAGATGATTTGGCAATCCTCCAGCGGGTCGGATGAGTTTGAGCCGAAATTAGGTCTCATCCCACTCATGTTTGGGACGTTGAAGGGGACGTTGTATGCCATGGTGTTGGCCATACCTCTTGCGGTCATGGGAGCCATTTATACGGCGATGTTCATGCATCCCCATCTTCGAGCTGTGGTGAAGCCGTCTCTGGAATTGATGGCGGCTCTCCCGTCGGTGGTATTGGGCTTTCTCGCGGGCCTCTGGTTTGCTCCTCTCTTAGAAAAAATTTTCCCTGCGGTGGTGGCTATTGTGGGATTGCTGCCTCTGGTGATTGCCGTTTGTTGTCTGGCGTGGCAATTTGTTCCTATTCGGGTAAAGCGCTTTGAGGCGTATGGCCTTGATCTGATGGTCATGATGGTCGCCATCGTTCTCACGGTGAGTGCCTGTTTGATGGCCAATCAGTCGATTGAGGGCTGGTTGTTTGGAGGAAATTTCAAACAATGGTTAATGCAAAATTTGGGATTAACGTATGATCAGCGTAATGCCATTGTCATTAGTTTTGCGATGGGCTTTGCGGTGATTCCTATTATTTTCAGTATTGCTGAAGATGCCATTGCCAATGTGCCGAGGCAACTTGTTGCCGGATCTCTGGCCCTGGGAGCGACGCGTTGGCAGACCTTGACCCGGTTAGTTCTCATTTCGGCCAGTCCGGGGATCTTCTCGGCATTGATGATCGGGTTTGGGCGTGCGATAGGCGAAACAATGATTGTGCTGATGGCCACCGGAAATACCCCGATCATGGATTGGAGCATGTTCAATGGTTTTCGTACGCTATCGGCCAACATTGCAGTGGAAATGCCTGAAGCTCCTCATGGCGGGACCCTGTATCGTGTGTTGTTTCTGTCCGGTCTGATTTTGTTTGGCTTCACCTTTACGATCAATACGATTGCCGAAATCGTCCGGCAACGGCTCCGCCAAAAATATTCTCAGTTTTAAGTCGAACGGCCATGAAATTTTTCCAACGGTTTTTTGCATCCGGCTCATTATTTATCTGGTTGGCAGGCGGTGCCTTGGCCTGTTCTCTGCTCATGATCGGCGGTCTGCTAACGATTATTTTTTTTAATGGCATGGGCTATTTTTGGCCGAAGGATCTTGTGCAGTTGACGCTCAAGAATGACACCAGGGTACTCGGGGAAATCGTGGATACCCAGCGCATTCCGGAAACCGTCAGTGCAGATTTTCCCCATGGGCAGTCTCGCATCCAATTGAAGGTGGGCAACCGGGATGTGTACGGACTGGACTTCCGGTGGGTTGATGAAGCCGACATTGCCCAACGGGCCTGGCCTCAGGATGTCATCGCGTTTGAACGACGTGAGTGGGGGAACTTTTATGGCTGGGTCACGGAAGTGTGGGACGGGGAGACGCGTCTGGCTCAGGGCCGGGAAATTGAATGGGATGTTTGGTATCCCTACCTGGAGCAGGCCGAAGCTCATCACCAGGACATTCATCATATTGAACGCGATGTAATTGGCGCTATAAACGCTGACATGGAACGCGCGCGCCTGAATCTGAAGGTTTTGGAATCAAAAGGGAAAATTTCTCAGGATTCAGCCGACATGCTTCAACGGGAGATTCAACAACGGGAAGCGGCCTATCAGGAACAGATCGAACGCTTGGTGGGGTTGTATGAGCGATTGAACCGGTACCGCATCACCCTTGTTGATGTCACCGGCGAGGAAAAAACATTTCCGTTTGGCGGTATTGTCAAGGCGTGGCGTCCGAATGCCATGAGTGTATGGGACAAGACCTTGATGTATGTGGAAAACTTCTGGAATGTCTTAACAGATGAGCCACGGGAAGCGAATACCGAAGGTGGGATCTTTCCGGCAATTTTTGGTACGGTCATGATGGTCTTGGTGATGAGTGTGGTGGTGGTGCCCTTCGGGGTCCTGGCGGCCGTGTATTTAAAGGAATATGCCAAGCAGGGTCTGCTGACTCGAATGATCCGGATTGCGGTGAATAATCTTGCAGGGGTTCCGTCAATTGTCTTTGGTGTGTTCGGCCTGGGGTTTTTTGTCTATGCGGTGGGAGGAACGATTGATCAATTACTGTTTTCTGCCGCGCTGCCGAATCCGACGTTTGGGACCGGGGGAATGTTATGGGCTTCACTGACTTTAGCTCTCATGACCGTTCCAGTCGTGATTGTTGCGACGGAAGAAGGATTATCGGCAGTTCCCAGGGAGTATCGGGAAGGGTCGTTGGGGTTGGGCGCGACAAAATTTGAATCGCTCATGCGGGTTGTGCTGCCATGCGCCATGCCGGGGATTTTAACCGGATTGATTCTTGCGGTGTCCCGGGCTACGGGGGAAGTGGCGCCACTCATGTTAACCGGCGTGGTCAAACTTGCTCCGGCCCTGCCGGTTGATAGTCAGTTTCCTTTTCTGCATCTTGATCGAAAATTTATGCATTTGGGATTTCATATCTATGATGTGGGATTTCAATCCCCTAACGTGGAGGCGGCAAAACCCATGGTCTACGTCACGACCCTGGTCCTGGTTCTGGTCGTCCTTCTTTTGAACATGACGGCAATTGCGCTCCGGACCCGGATGCGAAAGCGCTATGCTGGTGCTTCGGTCTAAATGAGGTACAATTATGGAAATCAAGCAGAATTTTCTGGAACAATCTATGCCTCTGGTCAAGACCTCCGGGGCAAAGCCTCTGAGGCTGGTGGTTGAAACAAGGCAGACGGATCCCATGAAGAAGACGTTTGTAGAATCCGAAATGGCTCAACATTCATTGACGGATGGACCTGCGAAAATCATCATTCAGGATATGAACTTTTACTACGGAAATGTTCAGGCTCTCAAATGTGTGAATATGACCGTTCCCGCCAATAAAGTGACGGCATTTATCGGACCTTCAGGTTGCGGGAAATCAACTCTCTTGCGTTGTCTCAATCGTCTCAATGATCTGGTCGATGGCGCCAGAGTCGAAGGAACCATTCTTCTGGATGAGGAAAACATTTATCGACCTGAAGTCGATGCGACCGATCTTCGAACCCGGGTTGGTATGGTCTTCCAGAAGATTAATCCGTTTCCGAAAACAGTCTGGCAGAATGTGGCCTATGGCCCGCAATTGCAGAAGATCCGCAAACGTGCCATTCTTGACGAAATCGTTGAAGCAAGTCTTCAGGGAGCAGGGTTGTGGGATGAGGTCAAAGATCGATTGCATACCAGCGCCTTGGGCTTGTCGGGAGGTCAACAACAACGACTCTGTATTGCGAGGGCACTTGCGGTGAATCCAGAAGTGTTGTTAATGGATGAACCGTGTTCCGCACTGGATCCGATCTCCACCGGGAGGATTGAAGAACTTCTGCATTCGTTAAAAGAGCGGCTCACGGTTGTTATTGTGACACATAATATGCAACAGGCTGCCCGAGTCTCTGATTTGACAGGATTCTTCTTGTTAGGGGAATTAATCGAATTCGATGGAACCAGGAAAATTTTCACCAATCCGGGCGATTCCCGAACGGAAGATTATGTGACGGGGCGGTTCGGCTGATTTCCGGTAGACCGGTATAAAGGATCACGATGAAGCGACATTTTGATGATTCGTTGGCGGATCTCAGGCAGAGAATTTTGCGAATGGGAGCGCTCGTTGAGGGGCAAATTCGTCAAGCGCTTACCGCGCTTGTGGATCGTGATGATGTCGTCGCGAATCAGGTCATTCAGAATGATCGTCAGGTGAATACGATGGATGTGGTCATCGACGAACTCTGTCTCGAATTGTTGGCGCTCCACCAACCCGCGGCGAAAGACCTTCGGTTTGTCACGACCGCGATGAAAATTTCCACCGAATTGGAGCGTATGAGCGATTTGGCCGAAAATATCTGTGAGCGTGCCATTGAACTGCATGCTGAGCCTCAATTGAAGCCGTATATTGATATTCCGCGCATGGCTGAGCGTGCCATCAAAATGGTGGGAGAAGCCCTGGATGCGTTTGTGCGGGGAGATTCGGTTCTTGCCAGACAGGTCCTCAATGAGGATGACTACGTGGATGAACTGAATGAACAAATCTTTCGCGAACTGTTGTCTTTTATGATGGAAAACCCCCAAACGATCTCGCGTGCGATCCGGCTATCGTTTATCTCGAAATACCTTGAACGGATTGCCGATCATGCGACGAATGTAGCGGAATTGGTCGTATATATGGTGGAAGGAAAAATCATCCGCCATATGTCTGCATCTTAAAGTTAGTCATCGTGGCAGGCACGTTACTCTCTGGCTTTTCTTCTGTTCTGTAATCAAATGGAATTTTACTTGTCATTCCTGACAGAATGTATCGTGAAGCGCTCTTGGAGCGTTCAAGTAGATGGCTGGTCCCGAGCCACAGGTATGGTCCAGGGGGATAGGTATTCGTACGCACTGCGGGTGGTTTCTGCCAACTGAATGCAGAACAGGACCAACCCTGTTAGTTTTTAGGGGTCTTCTCCCAAACGAGTGGGTAAAAGTTAGACCGTAGCGGCTGGGAAAGGCGAGTAGGGCAAGGGGATACAGTGTTTTAAACACGAGAAAAATCTGTCATGATCACCGGATGTCAACGAGCAAGAGCCTGCTGGACACATACCGTTTCCCTGGGTTTTGTCCAAGAGCCACGATCAAGGGAATATTCGGCGATCCGCAGGCCCGGATTATTCGGCTGGGGCGGCGTCAAAAAAAACCGCGTGTGGATGTTGTGGGACCCTCCATCGGAGTTTCTACGATCGCAGGGTCCGGCACATTCGGGACCTGTCCTGTGGGGAGCTGCGCATCTACCTGGAAGTGGAGGTCCGCCGGGTTCGATGTCGCCGGTGTGGCAAGGTGAAGCAGGAAACGTTTCCCTGGCTGGCGACCAACCCGTTTTACACGAAGCGATTTGCCTGGTATGTGGGGCGCCGCTGTCGGGAAACGGCCGTCAAGGACGTGGCCAGGGAGCTCAAGCTCGATTGGAAGACCGTGAAGAGCTTGGAGAAGGAGTATATGCAGGAGCAGCTCCGGCGCACAGGGACGCCGGGCCCCAAGGCCATTGGCATTGACGAGCTCTCCATCAAAAAGGGGCAGACCTACCGGATTGTGGTCAGCGATCTGGTGAGGCGGCGGCCGATCTGGTTCGGAGGCGTCGATCGCTCCGAAGAGAGCCTGGATCGGTTCTACGAGGGGTTGGAAGCCAAGAAAGTGGCTGGCATTCAGTTGGCGGTGATGGATATGTGGCGGGCCTTCGAGAGTTCGACCGTGAAGCATGCGCCTCAGGCCGCGATCTTGTATGACAAATTTCACGTGATGCGGCATCTCGGTCAGGCGCTCGATACGGTGCGCAAACAGGAATACAAGCGGCTGACGGAGAGGGACCGGTCGTTTATCAAGGGGCAAAAGTATACCCTCCTGTCACGAAAGGAGAATCTGACCCTTGAGGGACGACAGGCGCTGAAAAAGCTCCTCGATGCGAACAAGCGACTCCACACGGCCTATGTGCTGAAGGAATCCTTCGGCCAGTTATGGGAGTACCAGACCGAAGGCTGGGCGCGGAGGTTTTTCGAGAACTGGAAAGCCGCATTGAAGAGGCAGCGCCTGAAACCCTTCGAAGACTTTGCGGAGATGATCGAGCGGCACTGGGATGGGATTGCCGCCTATGCCAAGGCTGAGAATAAAGTTTCGCTTGGGTTCGTGGAGGGACTCAACAATAAGATCCGGGTGATTCAACGCCGGGCGTATGGGTTACGCGATGAGGAGTATCTCCGCCTGAAAGTCTTGACCTGTATGCTCAAGCCCATCTGAAAAACAACCCAAAATCACCCACTCACTTTGGAGAAGAGCCGTTTTTAGAAATGGGTTGGTCAACACAATAGGTCTCCTCTAAAGGAGGGGGATATCGCATATTGAGGGGAGCCATCCAGATAAACTCGTAAAGATCCGTGCCAGCTGTTTTCCAAATGTGGAAGCATTGGACGTTGAAGGAGGGAATGGCTTTCGTTTGTCCTTGAAGAGTTACCATGTCTTCCAACCCTGCCATGTGGCCAATCAGGAGAAATTCGTTGCCTTGCCTCTTGCCGTCGTCGTCAACAATTCCGGGAAAATGCATATAGAAGAGACGATGGAGGTGGAGTTCTGGAGTCGACCGTGTCTCCGGTCCTGAATAGGTGTTCTCAGGAAAGGGTAACCACTCTGCCTTAAAAGGCACACCTTCTGTGGTCGTTTCGGCACGTACGATACGTCCGGCTAGTTGAACGTGTCGGTCTTGAAACTGCATCGGATAATTCCTGGCTGCATCATAATCCTCTGCAGTTTTGATGATTGGTACTCCTGGAATTGGGAAGGTCGGAAGGCGCGCACAGCCGTGCACGACAAGAGTTAGTAGGCCACACAAAACACCAAGACAGTCAAACTGCATCCTAAGGAAAGAAAGGAATAGAATGACCATTCCTTTTGATGGTTGGTTATGAATTGGTCTCTGGAATGGCTTTTATCTGCAAGCACCAGAGCGTGCCACGAGGAATGTCTCCTTACTTTCTCATATCTGCCTGATAACCCGGAATGCTCCTAATAACCCATAACACAACAATGCCAATCCCCTTGAGGGGCCAGGCTCATTGAGTAAGTGCATGATTGGGATGTTAGGTGTAGGTGAAATTCGCTAACGGCAGATCGCGCAAAAATACATATTGTACCGAATCTTTTTTATTCGATTTTAAAAAAAACGATCTCGGTAAATTAATTGATGCAAAATGCCCGCCTTGCGCACCAGCGGCGTATTCATATCCAAACGGTGTCGTTTCCCTCGCCGAGTTTCCACTTCGATAATTTCATTATCGATTACCTGCACCACCTTCCAAAATTTTTCAATGATGTAGGAATAGCATTCCCCGTGTTGGGTAGGGTGGATGGCTTTGGCTCGCGGACTTGGATGGGACGAATTTTTGCTCTTGCTGAAAACAACGAAGTCCCCAGGCCTGACCCTCATGAGCGCGCCCTTGCTTTTGCCATAATCAAGTATTCTAAGTGCTTTTTCGCCAAAGATTGATGAGTTTTCATTATGATCTTATCCTATTATTTTTAATTTGCAATTCTACATATTTACCTACCTCAGTACCATATTTGTCCTGTCATTTTTTCCGCTGGCAAACCTGCTTTCTAAAACCTAGTGGGGGAAGGGTTAGGTTTGAAAATGGTGAAGGAAAAAACTCACCACCATCGCCTAGGCCTTTCCTGGCGCGGCCAGTGCTTGTATTCCTCTATCTTGAAATCAGCCGGATAAACGGGAATGTTCTGAATAACTCATAGATCAACCGTGCCCAATCCCTCTTTGACGGTTGACAGGCTTCGATATTCTTCGATTCCCAAAATTTTTGTTCCGGGGTGAGGATTCTCCGAGTTCTCTTCTTTCCAGTGTCGTTTCCTCCTTCGGATGACGACTCACCTTGTATCCCAATTTGTCTCACTAAAAAAACAGGCCACGGCCTTGATTCGATGTGCCCGCGTTTTTTGGCCACTGGGAATGTTAGGTTTTCCGAGTGATCGTGTCTTGGTCGCTGCTGCCCCTAATGGTTGATTTTTTTCCGGCCTCTGAATCGGGTCGTGTCCCGATCGTGGCGTGATGGTCAAAGATGGGCGTCGAAATTTTCAGCACGGCTCCCGAACTCACTTCGGAACCGGATCCTTGCCTTGCGGCCTTCCCGTAAACCCTGGCTGGCGTCTGATACCCGAGCGTGCTATGAGGCCGCTCCTGATTATACCGATGGCGCCACGCTTCGATCACCACTTGCGCTTCCGTCAGGTGCCGAAACGATTCTGCATCTAAACATTCCCGCCGAAACGCCCCATTGAATCTCTCATGGCTCCATTCTGCCAGGGCTTTCCCGGCCGAATCCGACTCGGGATAATTCCGTGGCGTTCATAAAAGGTGAGCCATGCCTGCGCCCGCAGTTTAGGCACATTGTCGCTGCGGAGATAGCAAGGCGCCCGTAGTGCCTCACCAGCCGGTTCAAAACGGCCAGCACCTGCTGATGCGAGAAGGATCATTCCGTTCCCCTTCAATGGCTAACCAGAAGCACGTGGCCTCATCCTTGACCGTCAAGCAACGGAAGGCCGCCCCCCTCGTGGTCGCGTCATGACCGAAATCCCAACTCCAGACGTCGTTCTTCTGGGTGGCCGTGGGCTGTAGTGTGGCCCCCGTCACCACTTTCTTGCGGGGCTTGCGTCTGGGCACCTGCAAACTGCACTGGCACCATACCCGATACACCCGTTTGCCATTCACCCGCCACCCACGGTGTCGGAGGAAGCCCCCAGCGAGTCGATAGCCCCACTGCGGATACCGTTTGGCCACCCCGAGGAGCGCTTGCGCCAGGCGCACATCCCGTCGGGGCCCCTTGGCCTCAGACCGGATCCCCGAGCGAGGCGTCATACATAGCCACGCGGTCCGCCGATGACTCACCCCCACGCGCACAGGCGGCTCGGGCCGCATCTCGGCGTGCCCTTGGGCTGACCACTTTTGTGCCTGCAGTTCCTTCATCACTTCCACTTCTAGATCCCGTTCCGCCAAGACTTTTTTCAGGCGGGCGTTTTCTTGCCGCAGGTGCCGGAGTTCCCGCACCTATGCCACGTCCATCTGGCCAAACTGCCGTTTCCACCGATAAATGGATTGCTCCGAAACCCCGGGTTGCCAAGCGGCCGCCTCAATCGTTTTCGTGTCGGCATCCCGCAAAATCCGGATAATCTGTTCTTCCGTAAACCGCGTCTTCTTCATGCCAGTCCTCCTTGGGTTGAGGAAAACCTAACATATTACCTGGTCCAATTTTCGGTGAGCACTCCAGATGCAGGCCCCTCCGGGAGGACGGCGTGGCTCAAACGGGTCGTCCTCGATCCAACGTTGACACGGTGAGGTACTCAAAGAGATTGGGAGGGTCCGGGGCACGCCCAGGAAGCGATAATGGCAGGGAAATCACCCATCAGATCATGGACCATTTGGCGAATTAACATCAAGCCAAACTGGATTTCTCTTGATCCGGGAAACTCACGGATAATGCATATATCGAGTCGTTTTAATAGGATGTTTGTTAACCCAGAGGTTCCAATCCCTTACCGATACGCATCAGCAATTGGATCGGTGTCGAGAGGATTACAATAACAATATGAGTCGGCCTCAAAGGGCGCTGAACGATCAGCCGCCAGGAGAATTCCCGGCAACCACGCCGTCAAGAAGAGGATGGGAAAGATTAACTCAGCCGGAAAACTCCTTCTCCAACTGGCCTAGTAAACAGGAACCTAGCAAGATCCGGAAAAATTAACATTCCAACTGGCCAAAAAATTGGGGCGGGTCACGGATTCGACTCAAAATCCATGCCCAATCATTGTTCATCAATTGTAGCGGAACACTCTGTCAAAAATTCTTGAGATCATCCCTGCACCGATCACGCGACGGATGTGGCCCCATTGGTCGTGTATCGGGTTGAAGGAAAAATTATCCGCCATTTGAATCCGACCTGAGTCTGTCTCCCTCACTGCTCTTTTCCCTTCGTCCCATTCTTTAGTTGGTTTTTCCCGCTCACCCTCTTCGCCTCTGTCACAAAAAATTTACCTGTCTGTGATAGGGGTGTCATTTCTCAGAGGTATTGTCTGGGTAAGAATAATCATCAACATACACCAGCGCATGCGGAAGGAGAATGGTATGCAAAAATGGATTGACACTCGCGGAGGTTCCCCACGGTATTCTCAAGGTCGGACTACGCAGCTACGTTCACAGGGTCCTGGTTCCCTGTGGTCTCTGGTCCTGGCAGGTGGACATGGGGAGCGCCTTCGGGAATATACCGAACAGCGTTTCGGAGCGTATCGACCGAAGCAATATTGTGCGTTTATGGGAAAACGATCGATGATCCAACATACGTGGAGGCGGGCGAAAGCCCTTTGCCTTCCTCACCGGGTTGTGACGGTGATGGATCAATCACACTGGGGCTATGTACGGACACAATTAATCCAGGAACCCCTGGGCCGGGTGGTCTGGCAACCTGATAATCGAGGAACCGGTCCCGGTGTGTTTTTGCCCCTCTCCTATATTCGAGCGCATGATCCTCATGCCACGGTTGTTCTGTGGCCTTCTGATCATTTCATTTTCCCCGTTGAACCGATGATTCAGGTGGTGCGTGATGCGGCGGCCCTGGTCCAGGAACAACCGCATCGTATGGTGTTGTTGACTGTTCCTCCTCAGTCGCGGGAGCAGGACTATGGATGGGTGATTCCAGGTAGTCGTCTCCGGCATCCGGGAGGGATCCGGGTCAGGGAAGTGCGAAGATTTGTGGAGAAACCCCAGGGTGCCCAGCTTGAGGACATTGCCCTGAGTGGAGGGCAATGGAATACGTTGGTGTTGATTGCCAATGTCCAGACCTTATGGGAAGCCGGTCGTCAGTGTATCCCGGAAGTCGTGCTGCCTCTAGAAGAACATGCGGGCGGGATCGGGACCTCAAGTGAACATCAACAATTGCTGCATCTCTATCGAACGATGCCCACGAGAAATTTCTCGAGTGACCTCCTCTCGCTGATTCCTCAGCAATTACACATGATGGATCTGACCGGGGTCTGTTGGAGTGATTGGGGAATGCCTGAGCGCATTCAGGAGACCATTGCGTGTATGAGACAAGGTGAACTCTTTGGAGTTAATAGCGAATCGGTTGGCGGGGTTTGGATGACGTCCCGTCAGAAGGAAACGGTTCAGGAGGAATTCACCGGTGTCCTGGGATAGAGAATCTGTTGACTCAATGCGATTTAAGTGTCGGCTGGAGGGTTGAGTATGAGGCTTTCAGTCGAAAATATTCTGATGGCCCGGATGAGGGTGAAGCGCCAGCCCCGGTTATCGGGGCTGGGTTGATAAAGAGGTGCCAAAAAAGAGGAGGGAATGTATGAGGAGAGTTAGATTGGAAAGTGAGGGAGACCGTGCTCCAAATGCTTCGTCGCAAGACAAAGCCCGTACGATCCAATTGCGGTGCCGTAGTTGTGGTCTGGAGTGGGAGCCCGCTTATTATCAAGAGGAATGTCCGCTGAGGGAGTTGGAAACAGTATTTCTTTCTGAAAATTGGTTTTTGGTACCTAGTGAAGTCACCAGATAATTTGGGCAGAGGCGGGGAGATGATTTGGCATAGCTAAAAAAAACATACCACGTGTCATTGGCCGTCTTTAAAAAGAAGGCGGCTTGGTGTACTTCCCTTTCCAATTTGCAATAAACCAATCCTGGGTCTGAAATGGCGCTTCATCCTCCAAAGGCTTCACGCGAGTATAGGTTCCATCGGCTTGGAGTTGTCGCGTGTGCATGTTGTCTTTCAGGTAGGGACGTAAGACGGTCTCAACAATGAAGGTTCGGAGTGTGGGATTCTCAATCGGAAACAAAATTTCAACCCGCCGGTCCATATTGCGGGGCATGAGATCCGCACTTCCCAGAAATAATTCATCCTGCCCTCCGTTCCGAAAATAAAAACAGCGTGAATGCTCAAGAAATCGTCCGACAAGAGACCTGACCGTGATGGTCTGGCTGAGTCCAGGAATCCCAGGGCGGAGCCCGCACATCCCTCGCACCATAAGTTCAATCTTGACCCCCGCTTGAGAGGCACGATACAAGGCCTGAATTGAGGCTTTGTCGACGAGAGAATTCACCTTGAATGCCAGGTAGCCGTCTCCATGTTGTTGTTGCCGGGATATTTCCCGATTGATTCGCTCGATGATATTCGTTCGAATCCCGACCGGCGCAATCAAAAGTTTCGAGTAGGAGTCCTTTTTAGAATACCCGGTCAAGGCATTGAACAGATCAGTGACATCTTCGCCGAATACCGGATGACAGGTAAATAAACTAAAATCTGTATAAAATTTGCTGGTGATGGGGTTGTAATTGCCGGTTCCGAGATGCAGATATCGACGAATGCCATCTGATTCACGACGAACGACCATGCAGACCTTGGCATGTGTTTTCAGGCCCAGGACACCATACACCACATGCACGCCTTCATCTTCTAATTTTCTTGCCCATTCAATATTGTTTTCCTCATCGAACCGGGCTTTGAGTTCCAGGAGTACGGCAACCTGCTTGTCATTTTGGCGGGCTTCCATGAGAGCGTCCACCACAGGGGAGTTGATGCCCACTCGATAGAGTGTCTGCTTAATGGCTAACACTTTCGGATCCAGAGCGGCTTGTCGAATGAAATCCACGACGGTTGAGAAGCTGTCGTATGGGTGATGAAGGAAGATGTCTTCCCGTTTGATGAGTGAAAATAATGATTCCTTTGAGGTGGGGTCGTGCAGAATGTTGGGGAAATGGGGCGAAAATTTCAGATCCGGTCGATCAATGGCGGTGAGTTCAAGGAGATTCGAAAGGCCGAGACGGAAATCATAGGTGTAAACTTGATAGGGAGCTAAACTCAGATTTCTGACCAGGATATCTTTGATGGAATCCGGCATATGCCGGTCCAGTTCCAATCGCACTACCGAACCGAATTGGCGTAAATCAATTTGTTCTTCAATGGCAGCCAGCAGATCGCCGGCCTCATCTTCTTCGATTTCAAAATCAGCATCCCTGGTAATGCGAAAATAATAGGAGGCCTGAATCGTCAGGCCGGGAAACAATAAGTCCAGATTGGCGGAGATGATGTCCTCCAGCCACACAAAGTTGGTGCTTTCGGTTCCGGTGGCTAACCCCAGTTGTTCATCGTCTGATACCTGTGATTCGTCTGGAATTCTGATCAATCTTGGAAACAACGACGGAACCTTAATGCGGGCAAAGCATTCTCCACGCTCTGGGTCGTTCGCCACGACGGCCAGGTTGACCGTGAGGTTGGAGATATGGGGAAAAGGGTGGCTGGGGTCAAAGGCCAAGGGCGTCAGAGCGGGGAAAATTTCTTTTCGAAAATATCGGCGGAGTAGGGATCGTTGTTTGGGTTTGAGGTCTTGATAGGCCAGAATGCGAATATGTGCTTGGGCCAGACGCGTCAGGAGATCATCCTGCCAACATTGGGTGACACGGGAAAAACTCCGGAGAAGTGCATCCCGTATTTGCCCCAATTGATCGGACGGACTCATCCCATCCAGTGCGGCTTCCAGGACTCCGCTGGACAATTGTTCGCGTAAGCCGGAAATCCGGATCATGAAAAACTCGTCAAGATTATTGAAGAAAATCGAAAGGAATTTGACGCGTTCCAGTAATGGATGGCTCGGATCTTCTGCCTCTTCCAGTACCCGTTTATTGAACTCCAGCCAACTCAGTTCCCGGTTCAGGTACAGCTTGGGGTCATCAAGATTATCGATGACCTCAGGCAGGTTGGGTGCCTTCGGTATTATCTGATGAGTCATGACCAGATCTCCTATGATTCCTGTTATGGATGAAGAATTATTCTACCTGATTGAGGTTCCTGAGGCCCATCATTAGTCCAATGCAACGGGTCTATCCCGACCTAAACGCATCAAGGAGGATTGGGATAAGCCTTTATAGCTTTTTCCCTTGTTTTTGAAGCTTTTGCCATTGTTTCGGGATTTGTTGATGCACCTGGGATTGCTGGTTTCGAAACCGTTCAACCATCAGTCCGGTGACATAGGCGATGCCGGTTCCCCGTGAGTGTTGTTTGATGGCGAGGAGCCGTTGTTCAGCAACCACCGCATCTTGATGGTATCCCAAAAGATCCTGCGTGTGTTTCGCCTGTTCAAGAAACCGTTTGACACGCTTGCCGAGCAAGGGCTCGGCGAGTTCAAGGGCATATCGCGCCCGTTTCAAGAGTATTCGAGTGCGATGCAGTTCAGCTTTCGGGAAAAAGTTGTGTGAGGCCCTCACAAAATCCTGAACTTTGTGAAAGGCTTTTCTCGCTAATTCCGTAATGGTGAGTGGAGACGGCTGAAATGGTAAACGGGTTAGTGAGTCCTCAAAATGATTCAGGAGAGTGAGATACCGGTCACTACGCAATCCCTCCAGAAGTTTGGCGCGGGCCATAGACCTCTGATCCTCAAATTTCTTAAGAATCGATTGAAAGGCACGCTGTTCTTGTCTGGAGAGGTCATGGAAATGATGACGAAATGATTCCAAAATAACATCCCCATCCCTGACTTCGCCCAACAAAGAACCAACCCAGCCCAGCTCCTGGCGGACATGCTCTGTCCATTCCGGTGCGAGAAAAGTCCGTACCGCTCGAATAATGGCTCTCATGCGGCGGGTTGCGACTCGCATGCGATGAAGCGCTTCGCTGTCCCGACCCAAACGGGTCCCGGGATCATGTTGCAACATCTGAAGAAATTGGGAATGAAGCCTTTCTTGAATGTGTTCTGTCGCTGGTGCTGAAGGATCACTGAGTTCGAGGGCAAGCGGATAGGGAAGTTGTAGTGCCTGAAAAATCTTGGGTTGTAATGCTTTCTCCTCCGCCCCCGCCTGAAGCAGGATCTTGCGGATCGGCTTGAGTTGAGCGGCTGTGCCGTCCTGTAATTCAACCTCCAATTCCTGAAATGCATGCACAGTTTTTTTGTCTCGGATGAGGGCCACGGAGTCCAGGACGACTTCAGCGATAACCTGGCTGTCTTTCTGAATGCGAACCCCTTTTCTCTTTGTCCGGAGTTTTCCGAGTTGAATGGCCTCTTGTTTTCTAAAAAAGGCCGTTAATAAGTCCAGAAATTCCCAGGGAATGCTGCGGCTGCCGGAATCAATGTTCAACTCCAGTCGAACGGCACCGCTGGGGATTTTTAATTGCCAGACCCCACGGGCTTGTTCCACTCGTTTTCGGAGAGTCAGACCCAATTGACCGAGTCGATGGTGCTCGCTGTCAAAATAGGTGGATGTGAAGACGCGGGTTGGGATCGGTTCCCCCATGTCGGGAGGGATTTGAAAGCCGGGTGGAATCCGGAACTTAATTTCGTCTTCAATCGTTTGGTGAATATTCCATGGCATAACAACTCATCCTGCATTATTCATTTTGCCGTGGGCCGTTTGAAGGAAATCTTCACGGGATTGGTTAGAGTTCCACAATATAAGAACGTGCTACTTTCTCAGAAAACCTTTAATAAAGAAAAGGAAATAATCGGGTTCATTTTACCTGAATGGATCGCAAGAAAGTGTGAAGTTTTCGTGTGACTCCTTGTCTTGACATGATAAATGTCCTGGTATTCCCTGCAGGGCCTATAGGGACACTTTCATGCTCCGGTGATCGCGGGATGTTTTTCTTGAGCGCGCTTGATCTAAGGAAACGGATATCTCTTTCCTGCAGGCTCTGTTGCATGCGATGGGCGAATGAGTCTGAATAGGACTGTTAGATTTCATATTGTGGTCCGGAATTCGAGAGAATCTGTGTCACCAACACAGAAATTTCGATATACTACCAGGGGGAAAGTGGGATTCAAAATACCCAGGAGAATAATTGATGTATGAAGGCTTGCCCAATAAACAACTGACTCAATTGTTGCAAACCGCTGTCGAGGCGGCTCAGGTGGCGGCTGTTCCAATTCGAGCCTATTTTGAGAAGCAGGATCTCCGTGTCAGAGAAAAAAGCGATGGGTCACCGGTGACACAAGCCGATCAAGAGGGGGAAGCACTCATCCGCACTCACTTGCTTTCCAATGCCGCAATCGGGCCTCTCGATATTCTTGGTGAAGAAGAAGGGTTGCAGGGAACGGGAACAAGATGGCAATGGGTCGTGGATCCTATTGATGGCACGCGATCCTTTATTCATGGGATTCCGTTATTCGGCACCATTATCGCCTTGGTTGATACTCGTGAACAATTTCCTGTCCTTGGAGTGATTCACCTTCCCATGCTCGGAATCACCTATGCCGCGGGTAGGGGACAAGGGACCACCCGACAAGGAAAACCCTTACATCTTCCAGAAGATCTTCCCATTGAAAAGGCGATTATCGGGGTGGGCGATTTTGCTCAGTTTTCCAGTGTTAATCGGGAGGCGGATTATCATCAACTGTTAAAGATGTCCGGGTATGTGCGAGGGTATACCGATTGTTTTGGACATGGCCTGGTGATCAGTGGAGCCCTTGGCGCAATGGTGGATCCTGCTTTGAACCCGTGGGATATTCTGGCTACTCAAGTGTTAATTGAGGAGGCCGGAGGGGTGGTAATCCTTCGTCCTTCGAAAGTATCCGGAAAGGTTGATGCGGTATTTGGGAACCGTTTGCTCGTTCAGCATCTTGCTCGGGAACTCTCCTTTTGAAATTTTCGGGACTTTGCCCGCAGATGTTTTTTTTTCAGGAAGCATTTCCGAAGTGCCGTATCGGGCGCCTATCATATGAATGCCTCCGGTGTTTCGAATGCTCCCTAGGCCATTAATTGAGATTTACCTGTTTGTCACATTCTTTTAACGAGGAGGAAATGTTTGTCAGATACCGTTTCCGTAGGGCCGGATAGCAGACCTGTAAATTTTTTTGGTGAATCGGGTTTGTTCATGGGGGAATGAGCAGATGATCCGAGCGTGTCATGCGAGAGTAGGAGGGATCTTGTCCTTGAACCACAAACCTTCCGGGTCGTCTTTCGAGCACAAGCGGTCTTTCTCACACGACTTGAATTTCGGTTATTGAAACAATTGCTTGATGGCGAGGGCAGATCTCTGTATCGCCAGGATCTCTTGAACCGGGTCTGGGGACCGCAGGTCTCTGTCGAAATTCGGAACGTAGATTCTCATATAGTCCGCCTCCGGCGAAAACTGCAGCGTTTGGGGGAGCAAGGCCCCACTATTGAAACTGTCTGGGGTGTGGGATATCGTATTCGTATCACTGATGATTGTTCTGTTCCCTCCTGAAGGTTTCCTTTTTGCAAATTCTGATCCCGATATTGACCACGGAATATCTGTGGAAATGAACAGGCAGATCCGTTCTATTTTTGAAGGAGTTCAGCCCCATGAAAAGGCTTGCGGTTATTGATATTGGAACGAATTCCATCCACATGGTTCTAGCCGAAATTGGAAAAGGATTCGCCTACAAGATTGTGGACCGTATTAAGGAAATGGCCAGGCTGGGTGATGGAACCTTTACGTCTCAGCGGCTGTCTCCAGAGGCCATGGACCGTGGCTTGACTGTCCTAAAACGGTTTTCCATGCTGGCAAAGAATAAGGGATTTGATCCTATTTTACCGATTGCCACCAGTGCGGTCCGGGAAGCAAAAAATGGAGGGGATTTTTTAAAGCTTGTTCGCAAGGAGCTTGGGCTTAGAGTGCGGGTCATCACCGGTGAGGAAGAGGCCCGCCTCATCTATTTAGGGGTAAGGAATAGTATGGACCTCGCCCATTTTCCCGCCATGATTGTGGATATCGGGGGCGGATCCGTGGAATTGATGGCTTGTACGCAAACGCGCTTAAAATTTGTGAGAAGCCTCAAATTAGGTGCGATCCGGTTGAAGGATCAATTCCTCAAGGCCGATATTCCTGATAAAAAAATGATCCAACGTCTGGAAAATCTGGTCAGTCAAACCTTGAAGAAATCCTTGTCATCAAAGAAACGTGACTCTCAATTTAAACAACTGGTGGCCACATCGGGAATGGCGGGAAACCTCGCGGAAATCATTTATTTGGCTCGGACCGGACGGCCGCTCTCACAAATTGATATGGCCACGGTCGAGTTGGATGAAGTTCGAGAGGTTGAACGACTGCTGCGGACAAAAGATACACCGGCGCGATTGAAGATCCCCGGCCTGGACCCCAGGCGCGTGGATACGCTGTATTCGGGTGTGTTGGTGTTGCGCACATTGATGGAACGGATCGGGGTCAAACAAGCGCGCATCAGTGATAAAGCGATTCGGGAGGGGGTTATTTACGATTTCATCCAACAGCATCAGGAAGGGTTGCGGGCGGAACAGGAAATTCCTCATGTTCGACGGCGACAGGTCCTATTGTTGGCCAGACGATATCAATATCCAAAAAACCATGCGCATCATGTGGCCAAGTTGGCATTAAGTTTGTTCGATCAGACTCAAGCGTTGCATCAACTTGGCGACAGGGAACGGGAGTGGTTGGAATATGCGGCTTTACTGCACGATATTGGGCATCATATTAGTGAGAACAAACACCACAAGCACACTTACTATTTGATCACCCATGCCGATCTCCCCGGATTTTCGTCTGAAGAAGTAGACATTATGGCCAACGTAGCCAGATATCATCGACGCGGCCAACCAACGAGCAGGCATAAAGGATTTCGACTCTTAAGTCGCGAGCACCGAAAAGTTGTAACACGTCTCAGTGCGATTTTACGAATTGCCGATGGTCTGGATCGGAGTCATTTTTCCGTGGTCAGGAAAATTTCCCTTGAGCCCGGGAAGCCCCTACGCCTCCATGTATTTTTTCGCTATGACCCGGAGTTGGAATTATGGACAACGGAACGAAGAATGAAACTCTTTGAAAAAATATTCCATTGCCGGATTGAATTGAAGTCGGCTACCATTGCCATGCAAACTGTCGCCTAGCGGGTTATCCTATGCCTAAACCCTTCTCTGGAAATTGTTCAGGCATTTGTGGGATACTTGCGCACTTTAGAGCTCCAGCATAGGTTCGAATGTAGAGCTGCGGCCCGAGGGTGTCGACTTCTCCTTCTGGATCATGGCGGGTGACTCCCAATTACTGCTCACCAAGAAAAACGAATAACTGTCAGGCTAACCTGGTTTCGGCTTGGAAATTCTGATCCCTGGCCTGCAGAGTCCCAAAAAAGAGATTTGACCATTCTGGGCTTTCCAGTTTAAGGAGAATCCTTATGTTTAGTTTTATGCCCAGGGAAAGCGGATTTTTTGATTTATTCGAGCAAGCATCTCAAAACGTCGTGGAAGCAGGACAGTGCTTGAAAGCATTAATGAAGTCCTTTGATCAGCCGCATACTCAAATTCAACACATCAAAAATTTAGAGCACAAGGGTGACGATCTCACCCGTGATATTGTGTATAAACTCAATAAAACGTTTATTACACCGTTAGATCGAGAGGATATTCACGCATTGGCCAGCGCGCTCGATGATATTCTGGACGAAATTGATGCGGTGGCCGAATTGTTCATGGTGTTTAAAATTGACCACCCGACGCCCACGGCACTCAGGTTGTCGGAAATCCTTCATGATGCCGCTTTAGAAGTCGGGAAAGGGATTGACCTTCTTCGTCATCAAAACTGGGATATGAAGGACTGTGCGATTCGAATTCATAGCTTGGAAAACGAAGCTGACCGGGTGAGTCGAGAAGCGATCTCCCGGTTATTTGAAGAAGAAGCGGAACCTAAAATGGTGATGAAGTGGAAAGAGATCTATGAGAATTTTGAGATGGGCACCGATTCGTGTGAGGATGTTGTGAATGTTCTGGAACGGATCGCACTCAAACATGGATAATGAAGCGGTAGCCCAATCCTTCCGATTTTTTTGACACCCCTCCCCAAAGCACTTCCGTGGCCGAATTCAGCATTCTTCTTATTTTAATTATCGCTCTCGCACTTCTGTTTGATTTTTCAAATGGTTGGCATGATAGTGCCAATGCCGTGGCCACCGTCGTATCCACTCGGGTCCTGAGCCCCGTCTTGGCTGTTCTTTTTGCCGGTGTCTTGAATGTGATCGGGGCCTTTATGTCTACCGCGGTAGCCAAGATGGTGGGAAACGGAATTATCGATCCTGCCGCGATCAATGATGTGGTCATTATTTCGGCGTTAGGGGGAGCTATCGTTTGGAATTTTATGACCTTACATATGGGGTTGCCTTCAAGTTCCTCCCATGCCTTGATTGGAGCCATGGTCGGTGCAGGTTTTATTCATGGTGGTGTCGAGGTGTTGCAGGGTGCCGGATTGTTAAAGGTCATGGAAGCGATGGTCTCTTCTCCTTTATTGGGATTCCTTGCGGCCTTTGTGCTCATGGTTGGGTTGAGCTGGGCTTTTTTTCGGACTTCGCGAGGAAGGGCTATGAGGTTGTTTCGACGTCTTCAATTGGTGTCAGCGGGGTTTATGGCGTTGAGTCATGGAGCTAATGATGCACAAAAAGCGATGGGAATTATTACCTTGGCTCTGCTTTCTGCCGGGCATATTCCTTCTGCGGAAGTGCCCAAATGGGTGATTATTTCCTGCGCACTCTCTATGGGCTTGGGGACGGCCCTCGGAGGGTGGAAGATCATTCGAACTTTGGGGATGCGAATCGCCAAGTTGGATCCTGTGCATGGGTTCGCCGCCGAAACCGGGGCCGGTGTGGTGTTGATGGTTACGGCTCATGTTGGATTGCCAGTCAGTACGACTCACACGATTACCTCTTCGGTCATGGGCGTGGGAGCGGTGAATCGGTTGTCGGCGGTTCGTTGGGGGGTCACCAGGAGAATTGCCTATGCGTGGATCTTTACACTTCCCGGTTCGGCGTTCTTAGCTGTTGCTTTTTACATCCTGCTGTCCGCATTCTTCTAGTTGTTCGTTGTTATTTCAGTTTCTGTGATCCCCAAGATTCTGTTTTTGCTGAATTGATAGTTTCAGATTTCCTGTTCCATGGATCTTGACGTGAAGGCCTATCTCCGTTTCTTCTCTCCTCTGTTTGCTCCTCTTTTGCAGAACCATTGGCCTGCCCGGTTTTGTGGTCACAGTCACATCGATTTCATCTCAAGAGATGGGTTGTGTGGAAGTTGGCTCTACGGTCCCTCCAATTGGGGATGGTTCCTTTCGTATTGCTCCCTTTAGTCTGACGTGTTCAAAGATTGAGTCGCGGGTTTCCTTTCACACAATCCGTGGAATTGTAACCAAAAGGAGGAGTTATGGCAGAATCCTATCAAATGGGCGCATTGCAAGTGTCAACAGTTGGGCTTGAAGAGGAAGGGTATCAAATGTATTTAGGCCAGAAGTGCCGATTGAGCGGTGTGTTGAAAGTTCAGGGGATGGCGCGAATCGATGGATTTGTTGAGGGGGAGATTTATGGTAGCGATCTGATTCAAGTGGGTAAAGATGGAAAGCTTGAAGCCACAGTAAAGGCTAAGGACATTGTCGCACAGGGTCCTCTTCGTGGGGACTTTGTCGCTCTCCAGAAAATCCAGTTACTGGCCCCTGCGACATTGGAGGGGAAAATCGATGCACCGGTTTTTCTGCTGGAAGAAGGTGTCTTCGTCAATGGACTGGTGAAAATGGGAATGGTGCGCCCTGCGGTCTCATAAACCAAGGGTTTACATTTAGCCAATGCACCGAGTAACAGTCATGGCATCGAAAGCGAATTGTTCTATTTTTCATAAGTTTCATAAGGGTGACGAGTGGTGAATGTTGTGTCGTGCACAAGGCCCTTAGCGTAGCGCTCTGAGCTGCGCAGGGGCCATCCACCATTCTAAATTTCCCCGCCCTACTCCGACATTTCCATCAAAAGAAATTAGACAGCCTCCAGCCTTTTTGACCGAAAGGCCTGAGGTGTTCTTGCCAAAAATCATCAATGCGGCTGTTTGGCCAAGATGAGGTTCATGTCCGACGCACATGACGAAGGCATCCTTTGGCAATGTTTGTAAAATCTCGAATAGCAGCATGGGTGATTGATCATAGACCAACTCGGGACAAAGCTGAATGGTTGCCTTGATCTGTAGTGCCTCCTTGGTAATCTCCGCCGTTTGTTGCGTACGGATTAATGGACTGCATAAAAGGTGTGAGGGTTTTATGCCGATTCGTTTGAGCCCTGCCGCCACCTGTTTGGTTTTGGTAATCCCTTCTTTGGTCAGAGGGCGTTCGCGTTCAGAGCTCTCCCATTCCTCGGTGTTAACGGCAATGCCATGGCGAAGTAGAAGACAATGCATGTAAGTCTCTCCTTTTCTGGTCGCAAACATAACAACCAATTCTCTCCGCAGGTTCGAAATCCAAAATTTTCTGGGGCTAAGGAAATATTATCAATCTCCGAATGGTAGGGCGAGGCCCAGGATGCCCCCAATGAGCAAAACCCAGAGGATATTCAATCTCAATCGATAAAGTGCGACAAACGCAGCAATCGAAAGGGCTAAAGCCATTCCATTGAATGATCCCTCTAATCCATGTGGCCAGAATACCGAGAGGCCCAGGACTATGGCTAAGTTCATGATCACTCCCACAACGGCTGCGGTAATGGTCGATAACGCTTCGGAGAGATCCCGGTTTCCTTTGAGGATTTCGATATAAGGTGCGCCTAAAAAGATAAACAGAAAACAGGGGAGGAAGGTCGAGTAGGTGGTTACCACCGCAGCCAGGACGGCGCTGTTGATTTGGCTGAGGTTCCCAGCATGGTTCCAGCCCGCCATGAACCCGACAAATTGAAGAACCATGATTAAAGGACCAGGGGTTGTTTCCGCCAGCGCAAATCCATCCATCATTTGGCCGTGCGTGAGCCATCCATAGGTATCGATGGCGGATTGGCTGACATAGGCCAATACTGCATAGGCCCCTCCAAAGGTGACAAAGGCTGCCTGGGTAAAATAGAGATAGATTTGTAAAAAGAGATTGTTCGGATTCGATAGCATAATGAGGGCCAGAAAGGGGATAAGCCATAGTCCAAGGAATACAAAAATAATCCGTTTCGGGGAGGTTTGATGTAAGGGAGTGATTCGTTTTTGAGGCGCACTATGATCGAGTTCCCTTTTATGCTTATCCCCATACCGTTTCGTCTCAGATGAGGAAAAAATTTCAGGTCTTGCTCGAGCGACTCTCCAACCCACAAGCCCGGCAATCACGACGATGAGGGGAAAAGGAATTTTAAAGATAAAGATGGCAAGAAAGGCGATCCCTGCTGTCCAGAGGTGGGGTGGGCCAATCAAAGCGCGTTTTCCGATTTTGAATCCAGCTTCCATGACAATGGCGACAACCACCGGTTTTAACCCCGCGAACAAGCCGGCAACTATGGAGATTGAACCGTATGCGGCATAGACATACGATAATGCGAGCAGAACAAAAACCGAAGGGAGCACGAAGCACACTCCGGCTACGATGCCTCCCCGCGTTCCATGGAGCAACCAACCGATGTAGATGGCCAATTGTTGGGCTTCCGGACCAGGAAGCAGCATGCAAAAATTCAGGGCATGGAGGAACCGTGACTCGGAAATCCAACCGCGGCGTTCCATCAGATCCCGGTGCATCAGCGCGATTTGTCCGGCCGGTCCTCCAAAGTTGATAAAGCCCAACAACAGCCAGTAACGAAAGGCCAGCCAAAATGGGAATAAGGATGAATGTTGACTTTTGTCCATGTTAAGACGATTCGAAGCAGAGAAACAGCATCGTGATGTGCACCTTAATTGACGGAGTTGGAATAAGAAATATGGCCGGATTCAGCAAATGGTTTAGACGGAGAAGGTGGATGAATCAGGTATATGATTTTTGCAGTAAGTCTACATGTCTCGAATCCTAAGATCCGAAATGGTTTCCCTCCGAAGAGATGAAGCTGCATCCAAGAGGTCAAAAATATTGACATATTTAATCTGGTTCCATATTATCGGTTTTCGATATCTAATATCGATAATAAAATTTTATTCTAAAATTTGTTATGTCACCAAAAAATCAGGTACCGACCCGGGACATGGTTCGTCAGTTTTTTCTCGGGTTTGTGAAAATTCATATTTTGCACCATGCTGCCGAGGAACCGGTCTCCGGTGTCGATTTGGCGCAGGAATTAGGCAGTCATGGGTACCAGCTGAGTCCGGGGACGCTGTATCCAACCTTGCACGGGCTGGAAGCGGCAGGATATCTCCAATGTCATCTGAAGCTTCAATCGGGTCGCCGGCGGAGGATCTATGTCATCACCAGGGCTGGCCGGCAGGCATTGGCTCAAGCCCGGAAGCAAATACGAGAATTGACCGTGGAAGTCCTGAAGGGACCACGGGATTGACGGACTGGGGTGGAAGAAACCCTCAGTGAAGCCACTATGGGATGAGTTCCGGGTTGACCCTGGAGGGGGCAAGATGCAATTGAGGCCTCACTTTAGCCATTCCTAAACACTTATACCGTCAATGAACATTCTCTGAAAGGACGAGAGAATCAGTTGAATCTGATCACAATTTTTGGGTCAGTGTTCTTTTTGTGTTGTTCTTTGGGGACAGAAGCTGGTCATGCCAAACAGCCCGAACAGCCCTCCTTTCAATATAGCTTGCTTCAAGCTATTGAATATGCTTTGGAACATTATCCTGCCGTGCGGGAATCGCTTGCCAAGCAAAAAGAAGCCCAGTCGGGCATTGATCTCGCGGAGACCAGTTATCTTCCTCGGGTGGAAATTGGCGTTCAAGGGACTCGCTCGACCTTTAATAATGTTTCCGGGATGTTTTTCCCGAATTCTTTTTTTCAACCGATTTCCGGTCCTGATCTAGGACGAAGTTCCTATAGTAGTAGCTGGGGCAGTGCCGCCGGCATTCTGCTGGAATGGGAACCCTTTGACTTTGGTTTGCGGTCGGCCCAGGTGAGTGCCGCCCAGACCATGGAGCGTCATTCGAAAGCCTTTATCACTCTTACCCAGCTTGAAGTGGCATTGGCTGTTGGAGACGCCTATATCGATGTCATCATGGCCCAGGAGTCTCGCCAGGCCCTACAAGCCAATTTGGAACGCCGGGTTGTCTTCGCTAAGACCGTCGAGGTTCTCGTCCGTAATCAGTTGCGGGCAGGAGTTGACGGATCCCGTGCACAAGCCGAGACGGCGGTGGCACGCACTCACCTATTGGAAGCAGAGCAGGTTGAACGATCACGAATGGCCACATTATCACAAGTGCTGGGAATGGCCGGCACGCAAATTTCAATCAAAGATCCCGTGTTGAGCCGTTTCCCTCAAGGATCAGTTTCCGATAAGAAGGATCCAGCACAGCACCCCTTAGCTTTAGTCCAAAAAGCCGCAGCCGATATTCCGAAAATGAGGGAGGAGGCCTTAGCCCATGCCTGGGTGCCAAAATTCAACTTGCAAAGCGCCTTTTTCGGCCGTGGTAGCGGATGGGACAACCAGGGCAATCGAGGTGGTGGAGGAGAAGGGTTATTGCCGGATGTGCCGAATTGGTCGGTCGGCCTGACGGCGACCTTTTCCCTTTTGGATTCTTCGACCATCCGCGCACAAAAGCAACAAGAGCATTATCGCAATCTGGCCGAAATGGCCCGCTACGATCGAGTGATTCAAGAACTGACCGCGCAGCAGGTAAAAGCTCGATCGCTCATGGAGAGTACCAAGCGCATTGCCGAAAACACGCCCATCCAATTCCAAGCCGCTCGCCTGACGGAATCCCAAGCGGCCGCGCAATTTAAAGCCGGTCTGGCCACAGTCGTGGATGTGGCTGAGGCGCAGCGGCTTGTGGTTCAGGCAGAAGTGGATGATGCGCGGGCGCGTCTCGGTGTGTGGAAAGCCTTGTTGGCCTTTTCAGGAGTTCAGGGCGAGCTATCAGAATTTTTACGGCTTGCGCGCCCGTCTTCTTCGTCACCTGGCCGTTAAATGAAGCTCCTTCTCTTTGCCCTCCGGCGACCCGTGACCATTATGGTGCTGGTCGCGGCCATGGCCTTATTTTCCTATCTGGTGGTCAAACGGATGGCCATCGACATCTTTCCGAATTTGGGTCTGCCAGCCATTTACGTTGCCCAACCCTATGGAGGCATGGACCCGGCCCAAATGGAGGCCTATCTGGTCTCGTTCTATGAATATCATTTTCTCTATATTACCGGCATCGAGCATGTCGAATCCAAATCCATCCAGGGTGCTGCATTGATGAAATTGTTTTTTTATCCGGATACGGATATGGATCAGGCCTTGGCGCAGACCGTTGCCTATGTAAATCGATCCCGTGCGTTTATGCCTCCGGGCACGGTGCCACCCTTTATTTCGAGATTTGATGCCGGGAGTGTGCCGGTTGGGTATTTGGTTTTTCAGAGCGATTCACGCAGTCTGAAAGACATTCAAGATCTGGCGTTGTTCAGAGTGCGCCCGATGTTTTCCGCAGTTCCTGGTGTGTCTGCCCCTCCGCCATTTGGAGGGACGGCTCGAACCATCGTGATTAAGGTGAACCCGGAACGGTTGCGGGCATTTGGAATGTCTCCAGAGGAAGTGGTTCAGGCTGTGCGAACGGGTAATATGCTCATGCCGGCAGGCAATGTCCGCATAGGAGATTTGTCCTATCTAACCCCTGTGAATTCTGTCGTCGAAAACATCGCAGAATTGGAGCAACTGCCTATACGTTTGGGGTCAGGGCCCACGGTCTTTTTGAAAGACGTGGGAACCGTGGAAGACGGGGAGGACATTGTCACCAGTTATGCCATGGTGAACGGGCGACGCACGGTCTACATCCCGGTCACTAAGCGGGCCGATGCCTCCACCATGGCTGTGGTGAATCGCATTAAAGCCTCACTCCCGACTTTTCGGGATGCGGTGCCTGACGATATTCAGATTAGTTTTGAATTTGATCAATCAACCTATGTTACGAATGCGGTAAAGGCCGTCGTCGTGGAAAGTGCCCTGGGAGCGGTCTTGACGGGATTAGTGGTGTGGATATTTCTCCGGAGTTGGCGGAGTTCGGTGATAGTTGTGATGACCATTCCATTTGCCCTCTTATCCGCCGTTGTGGCTTTGTGGGCAGCAGGGCAGACCATTAATATTATGACGTTAGGGGGCTTGGCCCTGGCAGTGGGTATTTTGGTGGATGAATCCACGGTCACGATTGAAAATGTGCATGCCCATTTGTCTCGTGGGAAGAGCTTGGGGAGGGCCGTTAAGGATTCACGTGGTGAAGTGGTGGTGCCTCTTCTCCTGGCTATGCTGAGTATTTTAGCGGTGTTTCTTCCGTCCTTTTTTATGAGTGGAGTAGCGAAAGCCTTGTTTGTGCCATTGGCATTGGCAGTGGGCTTTGCCATGGCGGCCTCCTACGTCCTTTCCACGACTTTAGTGCCCGTCTTGGCTGTGTGGCTGTTGGGTGGGCATCCCAAGGCCGAGGGGAGAGAAGGTCCGACCATCCCTGCCTGGTACAGCAATGCCTTGAACTGGACATTGAGCCATAAGGGACTGGTCCTCGTCGGCTATTTGCTGCTCAGTATGGCGACCGTGGTAGTTGTAGGTGCCAGGCTGGGATTGGATATCTTTCCTCGGGTCGATACCGGACACTTTCAATTACGAATTTTGGCTCCGAATGGAACCCGTGTCGAACGGACGGAAGTGTTGACGAAGGAAATTCTGGAGACAATCAAACAGGAAATCGGCCCGGAACGGATTAATATCAGTCTGGGGTTTGTGGGAGTTCATCCGTCTAGTTACCCGGTGAATACCTTGTATATGTGGAGCAGCGGACCTCATGAAGCGGTATTGTTGGTGGCGCTGAAACGGGGTTCCGATGTTTCCCTGGAGCAGGTGAAAGAACGATTGAGAGAATTGTTACCCAAGCGTTTTCCCGGGACACGTTATACCTTTGAGAGCGGCGATATTGTCACGCAGGTCATGAGCATGGGATCTCCAACCCCGATTGAAATCGCGATGAGCGGACCGAATATGGAGGCTAACCGGGCGTATGGGGAACGAGTGCGAGAGGAACTCTCGCATCTATCTGCCATCCGAGATCTGCGCTTCGGACAACCCTTGGATTATCCCACCCTGGCAGTGCACGTGGATCGAGTGCGAGGGGGCCAGCTTGGTGTAACGGCCGGTGAGGTGGCCAGGGCGGTGGTCTCGGCGACTTCCTCAACCCGTTTTGTGGAACCGATTTATTGGCGTGATCCCAAATCTGGAAGAGCCTATCAGGTGCAGGTGGAAATTCCCCAATCGGAATTTCAGTCCGTGCAGGATATGCTGAATCTTCCGGTGAAGTTAGAAGGCGGGCGGGGGCCGTTGCTTCGTGACGTAGCGGAGGTCATTCCTGGAACTTCTATTGGAGAGTATGCACGGTATAACATGCAACGAATGGTTACGATTGTGGCTAATGTGACGGGAAAAGATTTAGGACGGGCAGCGGAACATATTGAGGCCGCGTTAAATCGGGTCGGCCCGCCTCCGAAAGGGGTTCGGGTGGACGTTCGAGGGCAAATCGCCCCTATGAGGGAAATGTTCGTCAACCTCCAACTGGGATTAGCCCTGGCATTACTGACCATCTTCCTGCTCTTAGCCGCAAACTTTCAATCCTGGCGAAGCGCCTTGGTGGTGTTGCTGACGACGCCTGCCGTATTGATGGGAGTTGTGCTTGGGCTGACATTTTTCGGAACCACACTGAATATTCAGTCGTTTTTGGGGGCGATTATGGCCACGGGGGTGGCTGTGGCGAATGCGATTCTTTTGGTGTCGTTTGCCGAACAATATCGGAAACGGGGACACTCCTCATTCGAAGCTGCTCGCGAAGGGGCACAAAGCCGGGCTCGTCCGATTCTCATGACGGGATTGGCTATGATGGTTGGCATGTTGCCGATGGCATTGGGGATCATGGAAGGAGGGGAACAGGTGGCCCCTCTCGGACAGGCAGTGATTGGAGGATTGTTGTTCGCCACCGTCTCCAGTTTGCTGATCTTGCCTGCCGCGTATGCGATTCTGGAAAAGCGGGGAGGCATCCAGTCTCCGTCATTAGATCCCGACGATCCATCAAGTATTCACTATGAACCATCGGACGTCACCGTTCCCAATTAGCCGGGAGTTGCTATGTCAGGCAAGATGATCGGAATCGGGCTGGTGTTGCTGGGACTTATTGCGGCAGGTGTGATGGTTCTGAGCAACGAAAGGCATGTTCCTCAGGACCCCACGGTTTCTTCTTCCTCAACTCATTCCCTGGAAATATCAGGAATTCCTGCGGGCAGTACTCAACCGGTTTCAATCGAAGTGGTGGCCGTTTCCAGCCAATATTTGCAAGAGACGATACCCTTGCCGGGAGAATTGCTTCCTTTTTTGAGTGTCGACCTTTCACCAAAAATCGTGGGAATCGTGGAATCCGTCAACGTGGATCGTGGTGCAAAAGTCAAGAAAGGGGATATTCTCATCCAATTACGCGCCCCAGAGTTGCAAGCGCAGATGAGGGAAGCGGAAGCTCAACTTCGTGCGGCAAACATCACGTATACCCGTCTTCAAGCTGCGGCCTCTACACCAGGTATCGTGGCTGGAAACGATGTGGAATTGGCCCAGCACCATCAGGAAGCCCTGACAGCTCGTCTCCAATCCTTACAAGAAATGGAAAAATATTTGCGGGTGACGGCGCCATTCGATGGTGTGATCACACAACGGAATATTCATCCGGGAGCGGTTGTGGGGCCTGACGCCGCAGGCGGCCGCGCCTCATCATTATTACGGTTAGAGCAAATTGTGCACTTGCGATTGATCGTTCCGGTTCCGGAAACCTATGCCGGGTCAATTGATAAAGGGGCAACCGTGCCATTTAGCGTGCCGGCCTATCCGGAGGAAATTTTTCAGGGAGTGGTGTCTCGTATTTCTCAATCGGTCGATCCTAAAACCCGATCTATGCCCGTGGAAATGGACGTCGACAATCCGACTATGCGGTTGGCTGCAGGGATGTTCCCAGAGGTCCGCTGGCCGATTCGCCGATCCACTCCCACATTGTTTGTTCCGGCCACGGCCGTTGTCACCACGACGGAAAACGTTTTTGTGCTGTTGGTCAAAGAAAACCTGGTGGAATGGATCCCCGTTCGAAAGGGAGCAAAGAGTGGCTTCATGGTTGAAGTGTTTGGCGCTCTCCAATCGGATGATCTCGTTGTGTTTAGGGGAACTGACGAAATTAGGCCAGGTACAAAAATTATTCCGGTTTCTAAGGAGATACCCCTCAACACCCGCACCTAGATCAGCTTCCTTCAAGAAAGCCTCTTCGATCAACGGTGAAAATTCTTCTGCTCATACACCCAATTTTTTTTATGGGGTGTCATTCAAGGGCTATTCATGAAGCAGTGGGCTTTAGGACAGGGTTCACGCCATGAAGGATGAGAGTCTCTCGCAGATGGAAAATTTCATGCTAAGGCTGGCTTTAAAAAGCAGGCTGAATAATCCCCGGAAAAGCCGGTCGTAATTGTCTCGCACGGCGATAGGTCTGCTGCGTTGCTGAGGATATGCAGCGAATATCCCGATTCCCAAAGGGGATGTGTCTCTCAGGATGTCCCGACCGGATCTGTCAACGAACTCATCCTGACAATTACAGGCTGGCACACTATCGAAGAAGGGGGACAATCGTTCGAATAGGTCTCCTTTGCTTTCACAAGTAACGGGCTCTCTTTGGTTTTTCTCCCGTTCCTAAAATTCCTCGAGATGTGTTCCCCTGTGTAACAATATTCCACCAGCCAGGAGGTCTTTTGGGGTTCCCGGAATGATGTATCTTTAACTTGACATAAATACATTTTAAAATTACATTAAACCCAAAATTTTTGGGGGAACACTTTTTGGTCAGTTAAACGTCCAGGAAGAATGTGTCGTGATCAGAAAAAGGCAAGTAATGTGAATGTCTTGATGATGGCTGGATTGGGATTGGGAATGGCTATGCTGATTAATTCCACTTCGGTTTTGGCGGCTAAGCCCGTCTCTTCGAGTTCCTCCTCCTTAGCCGTTGAAAAGGGTTCGCCGTATGGAGAGTTTTTTACACGGATTAAGGATCGGGCAGAAGCACAGAACGGAAGAAACTGGAGGGAAACGGCTGATGCCGTCCTTATCCAAGATAAAGAGACTCAATGGAATCGGTATCTGAAGTCGGCGTTGGGCCTGCCGGATTTCGTTGATTTGGGGATTGAAAATCGCACGCGCTTTGAAAGTGTCAGTCATCCGTGGAGATCTACTGCAAAAATTGGAGGGGGGCGAACGGATTCTCAGTGGCTCCTCCGGTCCAGAGTGCGCTTCGGATTGGGTAATGGTCCTTTCCGGTTTCTTTTTGAGGGACAGGATTCTCGGGAATACGGTGCCCAAATTGGGGGTTTTGTCAATAATACCACAGTCGATGAATGGGATATTTTACAGTTATTCGGATCATTGACCGTAGATAATGTTGCAGGAAGTGGGTTGCGAACCGACCTGCATTTCGGTCGCATGACTCTGGACATGGGCGGCCGTCGGTACGTTGCCCGCAATGACTTTCGCAATACCACGAATGCCTTTGACGGTGTCCATTGGCAGATTGGAAAACCGGATACATGGCGACTCCGCGCTTTTATCACCGAACCGGTTATCCGGGACGAGGTTCAACTCGACGAGCAGAATAAGAAGTTTTTATTTTGGGGCGCGTATCTGGAAAACCTTCAAATCCCCTGGATGAATATCAATGCTTTTTATTACGGTCTCAACGATCAACGACAGCAAAATGCCAATCTTCATCGTACCTATGGGACGTACGGATTTCGGCTGTTGAAGAATCCTGCAGTCAGTGAATTCGATTATGAATTGGAGGGAGCCATTCAAGTGGGACAATTAGGGCAGGTCGATCATTTTGCCTATAATCCCAATGTGCAAGTTGGCTATACGTTTGATGCGCCCTGGACGCCTCAATTTCTTGTTCAGTATTCCTATGCAAGCGGAACCCGCACCCCGGGAGGAAGTCAGAATGGAACCTTTGATCCATTGTTTGGGGCCCGACGATGGGATTTGATGCCTACAGGAATATTCGGACCATTTCTCCGATCCAACATCAGTTCTCCCGGCTGGCGGTTGGTGATGAAGCCTGCCGAAAGCTTGACCATGCAAATCAAGCAGCGGTTCTGGTACTTAGCTCAAGGCAGTGCCGTGAATGGAGGGATTCTTTTACAAGATCCCACAGGAGGGGCAGGAAATTATTTAGGACATGATCTGGAAGTACGGGTATCCTGGGTCGTAAGTCAAAACCTGGATATTGATGCCGGGTACGATCATTGGTTTAAGGGGTCGTATTTCGACCGCCTTCCTGCTTCGGCCAATCTGCCTCAAGGCGGGAACAAGGATACGGATTATTTTTATCTTTCCATGCGGATCAGATTGTGAACAGGCTCAGTTCTTAAACAGGGGCAGCCCGTTCTCTATCATGAGCCGTCTGGCGGCCCTTATGTCTTGAAAGGTGGATAATGTTTCTCCGAATCCCTACTTTTGGCTTTATGTTCTTATTTTATGTATGTGTAACGACCGCCGCCGCGGAGGAAGTCAGGGTGGCCGTTGCCGCGAATTTTTTATCGACTCTTAACGAAATTATCACGAATTTTCAGGCAGACACGAGTCACACGATACTGGTCAGTTCCGGATCGAGCGGAAAACTGTATGCACAAATCAAGAACGGTGCTCCGTTCGATGTCTTCTTTTCAGCAGATGCTGAGCGGCCACAATTGTTGGAAGAGGAAGGTCTGGCAGTCAAGGAAAGCCGGTTTGTTTACTCTGTGGGGCGTCTGACTTTATGGAGTCCAAATGCAAACGTGATTCAGGGCGAGGCATCACACGTTCTATCAGACGGCCACTTCGATCATCTGGCCATTGCCAATCCGAAAACCGCCCCTTATGGCAGGGCTGCGGAACAAACACTCAAGAAGATGGGTCTCTGGAAATCCCTCAAGGATCGGATCGTTCAGGGGGAAAACATCGGACAAGCGTTTCAATTTGTGTTTTCCAGAAATGCTCAACTCGGATTTGTGGCCCTTTCCCAAGTATTGGATCCCAAAATTAACGGGAGCGGCAGCCGATGGGATGTGCCAACTTCCTTCCACGATGGAATTGAGCAGGAAGCGGTCCTGTTAGTGAGTGGACAGAACAATGCCGGTGCCAGAGCATTCTTGGAGTATGTTAAAGGAGATAATAGCCTTGCCATTATTAAGCGATTTGGCTATGAGCTGCCATAACCATACATGGCAACATATGAGAACAATACTTTCATTCGATAGGCGATAATGCTACATAGGAAGTCATGACACTATCTGAGGTGGACTTGGGACCTCTCTGGCTGACGTTGCGTCTGGCCGGGGTGACCGTGATTGTGCTTCTGATCATTGGAACCCCGCTTGCCTGGTGGCTCGCACATACCCGATCCAGAGCCCGGACGGCCATTGAGGCAATTGTTGCCATGCCTCTCGTATTGCCGCCCACCGTGCTCGGATTTTATTTACTGGTCTTATTGGGTCCACATGGATGGATCGGGAGCGCCTCGCAGGCGATAACCGGATCGGCGCTTTCGTTCACATTTACCGGACTCGTCATTGCTTCCGCGTTGTATTCACTTCCTTTCGTCGTTCAACCCTTGCATAGCGCGTTTGAGGCAATCGGGCGAAAGCCATTAGAGGCGGCCTGGTCTCTCAGAGCCTCAAAGCTCGACACATTTCTTACCATTGTTTCCCCCATGGCCTCTCGCGGCTATCTCACGGCGATTGTCCTTGGATTCGCTCATACCCTTGGTGAATTTGGTGTGGTCTTGATGGTGGGAGGGAATATTCCGGGAAGAACAAAGGTACTCTCTATTGCGATTTACGATCATGTGGAAGTTTTGGAATATACCCAGGCTCATGTCCTGTCGGCAGGACTTCTCGTCTTTTCCTTTCTGGTCCTGCTTATGGTCTATACGGTGAACCGCCGCTTGCCTATCCACGTCTCATGAGCGAGTTGACAGCCAGGTTCGAGGTGGTCTTTCCCTCGTTTCACCTGCAGGTGAAGGCGAGTGTACCCGCCGAAGGGATCACAGTCGTATTCGGTCCTTCCGGATGTGGCAAGACTACGCTCTTGCGCTGTCTAGCAGGATTGGAACGGTCACCGGATGGATTTCTCGCCCTGGGAGAACAGGTTTGGCAGGATGAAGCCCACAATATATTTCTTCCACTCTCCCAACGGCCGGTTGGCTATGTGTTCCAAGAGCCCCGTTTATTTCCTCATCAGAGCGTCCGATCGAACTTACTGTACGGATGGAAGCGGATACCGCAATCGGAGCGCCGGATTTCACTTGATCAGGTTGTTGAGATTCTGGGTTTAGACTCGTTGTTGGAGCGCCGGCCAACCCACTTGTCCGGTGGAGAACAACAGCGTGTGGCCATCGGGCGTGCTTTATTAACCAGCCCGCGGCTACTCCTCATGGATGAACCGCTCAGCTCCCTTGATGTTCAACGAAAGCGGGAAATCATGACATTTATTCAACGGCTGGATAAGGAATTCAGGATTCCCATTATCTATGTGAGTCATGCGCTGCATGAAGTGGTGCAACTCGCCCGGACTCTCATCCTGCTGAAGGAGGGGAGCGTGGCCGCTATCGGTCCTCTTGCTGAAGTGTTTGCTCAAGTAGGCAGTCGCCGCGTTATTCCGGACAGCCACATTGGTGCCGTCATTGACACTCGTGTGGCAGAACATGATCTGGAATTCGGGCTCACCACACTCAATTTTCCCGGCGGTCAATTATCCGTGCCTCATCAACATTCATCCATAGGAGAATCCTTACGAGTGCAAATTCTGGCCCGGGATATCAGTCTTGTCGCCAGCCCACCTGCCTTTCAAACCAGTGTACTGAATGTGTTAGAGGCCACCGTCCTGGAAATCGGACCCATTGAGTCCGGTCAACCCTTTGTCGATATCAAATTGGATATCGGTTGTCCCTTGCTGGCCACCATTACCCGAAAATCATTGGCGACCCTCCAACTCCATCCAGGCCAGAAAGTGCATGCTCAAATCAAAGCTGTAGCCCTTACGCACGATTCCCTGGAATAAATATCCCATTCTCCACAAAATTCTTTCTCGATGTGAAAGACAGCACGTTCATTTCTTGGGTGTGGGTTCAGCCAGATTGCCGAAGCGGAATTCAGACCGTTCCGATGGGCGATTGCCGCCAACAATGGGTGGTAGTTGATGATCAGGAGGTTATTTATGTGATGCTGGAGGATCGGCTCAGAGCTTTGGGCTATGACATGTTGAAAGCCGACAATGGGGTCGAAGGCCTTGCCGTCTTTCCGGTTGTCACATACGGAATGTTGTGGGATATTAAATTACGGTAATGGATGAACTCTTGCTGCTGAGGAAACCGCACATCGATCTTTTGTAACATTTTTTAAGTAGACGATACATAATCGAAGCAAATAAAATTCTGCTTCTTGAGGGGACTCACATGATTGATGATCGTATGAAATTTATCTATAAGGAGACTTATGAGTTTTTGGTTTATACCTTTCTTTCCGCTTGAGTTCTCTCTTTTTTTGCTTACTTCTCTTTCCCTGGCAACCTGGGTTTACCTCTCGTTTGGGCATGGTCGCTTCTGGTATGCCGATCAGCGACTTGGGAGGGATGGGCCAATTCCCTTCAAAGCCACACCATGGCCTTCCGTCGTCGTAGTGGTTCCCGCCAGGAATGAAGCGGATGTCATTGAACGTACGCTGCGCTCTCTCTTAGAGCAAGACTACCCGGGGGAATTTCATGTTGTGATGGTGGATGATCAAAGCGAGGACCGTACCGGCGACATTGCACGTCAGCTTGCTATCAGACATCCAGCAGGAGCGCACCTCACCGTGAAAGTCGCTGAGAATCGGCCCTCCGGTTGGCTGGGAAAAGTCTGGGCTCTCCATACCGGATTGCAGTACGCTGAGAAGCACTGGCCCCATGCCGTCTATCGATATTTGACGGATGCTGACATTGAACACAGCCGGGGAAATCTGCGTGAACTGGTTTCTAAGGCCGAATGCGAGGGGCTTGATCTGGTATCGCTCATGGTCCGATTGCATTGTCAACATGTCTGGGAGAAGCTGCTGATTCCGGCATTTGTGTATTTTTTTCAAAAACTCTATCCTTTTCCCCTTATTAACGATCACAATTCAACTGTCGGAGGCGCAGCTGGAGGCTGCATCCTCGTGAAGAACCGTGCGCTGATACAGATAGGAGGAATAGCCGTCATTCGCGGTGAAGTGATTGATGATTGTGCTTTGGGGGCAGCAATTAAGCGGGTAGGAAAGATCTGGGTCGGTCTTACGGATTCAGAGCACAGCATTCGTCCTTATGTCGGGCTTCATGACATCTGGACAATGGTAAAACGGACCGCCTACACCCAACTGAGATATTCCCCTTTGATGCTTCTGGGTACCGTCATGGGTTTGGTGATTGTCTATCTCCTTCCACCGCTTGCCGCTTTGACCTGGCCCCTTCACGGAAATGCTCTGGGGGGAGGGCTGGCGCTCTTTGCTTGGCTTATTATGATGTATACGTTTCAACCCACGTTGCGTCTCTACGCACTGCCTCCAACCTATGGGTTTGTGTTACCCATTGCCGCCCTCCTTTACCTGGGAATGACTGTAGACTCGGCTTACCGTTATTGGTTAAAGGTCGGGGGACAATGGAAAGGACGGACTGGAATTGGCTGCACTAATTGAGTCTTGGTGGTTGTTCACCAAAGAGTCGCCACGTTTTTCAACCTGCTAATATTTCCAGCAATGATTACAAAAATAATGCTAGGAGAACCTGCTAAAGGCAAACTACACCCTCAAAGGTCAGGAACACGGATTTCGTTCCATTAGTGCTAATAAGTTAAACCGGAATTTATAGAACCAGGAGCCTGCTCTCCAACCGTGCTTGTCCTATCTCTCGGGTTCAGCGCGTTTGAAGTGCAGCATGCGGGTTCCATGTTCCTAAAGAATTCAACAAACATTTTGCTTTGTCCAATTTTTTGCCTTCATTCAATCCGGGGAGAGCTTTATTCTTTCTCGACAAAAGACACATCGGTGACCTTATCTTCATCATCGACAAATAGGACGACTTCTTGCCCCGAAGAAAGCTTTTTGAACTTTTCCTGAATCAGAGGACGCACTTCATACTCGTGCTCCTTTTCCCCATCTGGTTGAACAGCAATCATATTATTGTTCAGGGGTTGCTTCAAAATTCCTGAAATCTTTTTGAAATTCCCTTTCAGGGGAGACTTTTTTCCCCCAAAATGTTGGGCTTTGCCCACTGTTGTCTGATTCTCAAATGTGGCGTCCACGATCTGATCCATTTCATCAATCAGGAATGTGGCGTTTGCGCCAACCGGAATGGACGCCACTTTGCTCCTGGCCATGGAACTGATCTTATGCGATTCCTGCTGACCCTCCTTCAACTGAATGACGGCCTTTTCGTGGCCGGTCACCAGTGGCTGAGCCAAAACACCATGGACGATTCGATGATGTGACTCTTCTCCTGCCAAATGAACATCGACAATGAGGTTTTGATCGTTGACGGTTATTTGAACGCGATCCCCATTTTTTAGAGGGGGGAGCCCTTTTTCATCACGGAGATTCATGGGCAGATATCGTGGTTGCCCTTCCCCTGTGTCCACCTTGGCCTGCTCCCCCCTCTGACTTCTTCCACAGTCCCAATTAAGACACGCTCCCCGGACAGGGATTCACTACCTTTCGTGTTCTTTCCCTCATGGGCAATAACCGCACCGGGAATAACCAGACATCCAGTCAAAAAGCACACTCCAAACAGACCTAAGCATCTCATGGAGCCTGGTGTGGATGGCGTTTTTGACGTTTTTTGAAATACGGTGGTGAAAGGCATGAAACGCTCCTTTTGTTAAATTTTATTTGAGAGACAATACAAACATCCATATATACACAATTTTTCTTCATGGGAGACCTGAGGAAAACCCTGGGCTTGGAATTCACGATTTTTCAACGTGAGAAAATGGTCTGATAGAATTCAGGGGGAGGATTCTGCGTGGCTATAAGGTTTGTTTCTCAGGCGGGGTCTTGGGTGATTTTGATAACAGGAGTAAGCCGATACAGGCAGATAGGCAGGAGGCGATTACAATAGCTAATTTTGCGTTTGATAACGTAGAGGGCTCTGGAAACGCCAGGGTGGCAATAAAGATGGCCATGGTAAATCCAATTCCTCCCATAAATCCCAGACCCACAATCTGGGGCCAGGTCAGTGGAGTGGGAATTGATGAACCTCCAAATTTGATAGCTGCCCAGGCCCCAAGGCAAACTCCCAATGGTTTACCCATTAATAAACCCAAGCTAATTCCAAGAGCGAGTGAGCTGGTGAAGAGAGAAGAGATATTTGTGGTGAATTCAACGCCAGCATTGGCTAGCGCAAAAATAGGCATCACGCCAAAGGTGATCCACGGATATAAGGCATGCTCGAGTTTCTGGAGTGGAGGCTGCATCAGATCAGTGGTGGTTTTTAACGCTTGGACCGCTTGAACCTGATTTTCATTTTCCAAAATCGAAGCTCCAGGGACTTCCGATTTTTGAAACTCTCGTTTAAATGTATCGCTTTTATGGGCAAATTCCTTTTCAGTCAAGGCTGCGGTCGTTGGAATCGTGAACGCATTGAGGACTCCGGCAATCGTTGGATGAATGCCGGAAAAGAGAAAGGCCAGCCATACACCCCCAATGCCGAATAGGCCGTAAAAGATAGGTGAACGAATTCCCAACCAGTTGGCTCCAATCAAAATGGCTAAAAATCCGAGCCCCACTCCAAGACTAATCCATGAAATGTCTGATGTATAGAATATGGCAATCACTAAAACAGCCCCGAGATCATCGACAATAGCCAGAGTCGTCAAGAAAAGTTTAGCCGAAAAGGGAATCTTTGAGCCCAATAGCCCCAGAAGGCCAATGGCAAAAGCAATATCGGTGGCCATGGGAATTCCCCAACCCGAACTGTAAGAGGTTTGAAAATTAAGCAAGAGATACACCATTGCGGGAAGAACCATTCCGCCAAAAGCCGCCGCAATGGGAAGAAGGGCTTGGCGGGGTTCGGATAATTCTCCGACCAATATTTCCCGTTTAATTTCGAGTCCAATGACAAAAAAGAAAATGGCCATCAAGCCATCGTTAATCCACAACAGTAAGGATTTTTCCAATATGTTAGAGCCGATTCCAATCGAAAGAGGAAGATTCCAAAGCTCCGAATAAGGTTGACCGTAGGGTGAATTAGCGAGGACCAAGGCTAATAGTGTACTTGCCAGCAGCACGATTCCACCCGAGGCATTTTGTTTTGAAAAATCCTCTAATGGGGAAAGAATTTTTTCAATGGGTCGGTTTTTAACGGATTGTTTGGCTTCTTTTACAAGATCCATGGAATCGAAAGTCCTGAAATGTTGTTACTCAAGATTGAGGATACATCTGCGGAGTCCATGAATATTCGGCTACCCACCATTTCGTTAAATTATATTGTCATAAATTTTTTTGGTGAGATCGGACCGATTTGTCTGTGTTGCGGGGCGTCTTCGTCCCAGAATCGGGTGAGGCCATGTAAACAACCCGGATGCAAACTCCTGAAGATTATCAGGTTTCACTTCGCGATCTTGTTTATGATACAGCGCACAAAAATAAAAATCTAAGACAAAAAATTAAGATAGGAGGCTGTTTTGTCTCTTGAGGCGTATCTGCTCCCATCTAGTGGATCGTAACAATTGATTCGGGAGTAATTCGTCGTGATGCATCGACGTATTTCCACTTCACCGGCTTTGGTTGCTTGTTGTACCTTCGGATGTATCGCATGAGCTTTCTTTTGAGATCGGATACCGACGTGAACACCCCCCGGGCAATCACGTCTCGCTCAATCTTCGCGAACCACAACTCGACCTGGTTGAGCCAGGACGAGTAGGTCGGAGTAAAGTGCAGATGAACCTTCGGATGCTGTGCCAAGAACTCGTGGACCCGTGTGGTCTTGTGCGCCGAGAGGTTGTCAGCGATGACATGGATCTCCTTGCCCGCAAGCTGGTTGGCCACAATGTCGGTCAGGAAGGCGACGAACTCAGACGAGGTGTGGCGCTTGGCCGTCTTGCCCAGCACTTCACCCGTCTTCGTATTGAACGCCGCATACAGCGACAGCGTGCCGTGGCGGAAGTACTCGAACCCGTGGCGCTCGGCGCGACCCGGCGACAGCGGCAGCACCGGATCCTTACGATCAAGCGCCTGGATCGCCGTTTTCTCGTCTACGCAAAACACCGCCGCGTGTTGGGGCGGGTTCAGGTACAGTCCAATGACATCGGCGGCCTTGGTCTCGAAATCCGGGTCATTCGAAGCAATGTACCCCTGCAGGCGATGGGGCCTGAGGCCATGCTTGGCCCAGATCCGGGCAATCGTCATGTGGGAGAGGGCGCCGCCCATCTCGGCCGCCAACTTGCGCGAGGACCAGTGCGTCGAGCCGTCCGCTGGCTGACGTTTAGTCGTCCATGCCAGCACGCGTGCTTCGAGACGCTCGGTGACTTTGTAACGCCGGCGCCCCGCATACCGGGCGAACAATCCGGCCAACCGATCGGCCTTGAACCGCTGGCTCCAGCGACTGATGTAGCTGTCGCTGCAATCCAACTTCGTGCGAATTTCGGCCCAGGTGAGGCCCTCGGCTACCAACAGGATCAAGCGGGCGTGCCGAGCCCTATCGGCTCGAACATTCCTCGCACTGCTTTGCCGTTGCAATTCCATGCGTTCGCTCTTGGTCAGTTTCACCATTGCACCTCCATAGGAACAATGATACTACCATTTTATGTGTTACAGTCCACTAGTACGATGAGTGATATTCATCATGTGAGAACACTTTGAGATGTTCTTTTTATAGCAGCAAATATCAGAGTAGTCAGACCATGTTGAAAGTCATCCAAACTTTTTTAAGTATTGCGGTGGTAATGGTATTGTTGGTGGGGTGCCAATCTATGACCGGACAGACCTCTGGCGATTACGTTGATGATGCCAGTGTAACTGCCGCTGTGAAAACCAAACTCGCCAATCAACAACCCTCTACATTGTCCCGAGTAGAGGTTGAAACTGTAAAGGGCGTTGTTCATCTCATGGGTGTGGCCAAAACTGAAGGGGACAAAGCAGAGGCGGGCCGTCTGACAACGCAAGTCAGAGGCGTCAAGCGAGTGGACAACGATCTGACGGTTCAATCTCCTTAGTCTGACCTATCAGGATCCGTAAATCCCCGCCTCCGAGGCGGGGTGGGGATTGTTCATCTAAAGAATGGAACCGGAATGTTCAGTCTAATGAAAACCAAACTACTCCTGAAATTTTGAATCCAGGGATGTTGCCTGACATTACATATTCCAAGATGGGGATGACGGGTAGGGCGATAATTGAAAAAAAGGGGTCTCAGAAAAACGACCGTGGTGGATCCGTGCCCTTATCTTCTCGTCGGGAATTATGGGTTTCATCCTACTCCTCCTGGGGGTCACGTCATTTTTTATTGATGAGTCATTGCGGGTGTACATTGAATCCAATCTCAATAAACATCTTAAAGACTTTACGGTTAAATTAGGGGCCGTTGATTTTCATCCACTTGGTTTCTCCATTGACTTTGAAAATTTGACGTTACGACAAGAAACGAATCCGGAGCTTGCTCTACTCATCATTCCATTCTGGAGCGCAAGTATCCAAAGGACACAATTATTCAAAATGGAGATTGTCAGTGATCACCTTATTAAAAATGCCAAAGTGGTCTTTGACTACCCTCAGGCCGAAAAAGTGGTCAAAGATAAACCAGACGTTAAAGCCAAAGATTGGCAAGAGGTCCTATACGCAGTATATCCCGTCACCATTAATACTATTCGAGTAGAAGATAGCTCCTTTTCATATCGGGATCAGTCTGATCATCCTCCTCTGGAACTGACAAATCTGCAATTAAATGTTGAAAATATACAGAATATGCGTTCGATAAATGGAGGGTATCCCTCAACCGTCCATCTGGAAGGATCTCTTCACCAAGCAGGATTTGTGAGTGTTTCGGGGAAAGCCAATTTCTTGGCCGAACCGTTTCCCGGGGGATCTGTTGATGTTGACCTGAGCAATGTTCAGCTCAAACAGTTTGGTCCCGTCTTCTCTCTGTTTAATGTGGAAGTTTATTCCGGAACCCTAAACGGGCATGGACATGTCGAATATTCCCCATGGACAAACATGGCAAAAATTGCCAGGTTGGAAATACAAAATCCACACATTACCTATGTGGAGAAACATTCTCCTACGAAGACACAAAAGGCCAAGCAGGAGTCCCCAACCCGAGACATGGATGATTCACCAAAATCCCAAGACCCGTTCAAGGTAGAAGTGGATTCGGCATCCGTGAACAATGGCGAATTTGGATATAAAGATCAAACCACGACTCCCCCATATACGATGTTTATGAATCATGTTGATCTTCAGGTAACAGGGGTGGGGACTCCAAAGATTACCCAGAAGAGGGAATTCAAACTTTCTGGAAAATTTATGGGAAAGGGCAAGACATCAATCGATGGAACATTCCGGCCGGAAGTGGAATATCCTGATTTTGATGTAAAAATAAAAATTGAAAAAACAGATATGACCACCTTAAACGAGGCATTTAAAGCCCTTGCAGGATTTGATGTCAGAAGTGGAAATTTTTCTTTAATTTCTGAATTGCATGCAGACGAGGGCCGCGTTCAAGGGTATATTAAGCCTTTTTTTGAAAAGCCGGAAATTCATGATTTGTCACAGGACAAAACAGACAATATCTTTCAACAATTATATGAGGGTGTTGTGGGTGCGGTTGCTTCTCTATTGGAAAATGTACCAAGTGGCGAGGTGGCTACGAAAACCGCTATCACCGGAAATATAAAGGATATCAAGATAGGAACATGGGAATTGATCTGGAATCTCTTCAGAAATGCGTTTATTGAGGCGATGACACCAGCGTTCGAAAATTTAAAAAAAGTCGGAAAGCACGATTAGGAATGTTTATTACAACCACAGAGGGAAACCCAGACTGGGGGATTCTTGTGGGGAAGGATGATTCCTCATCCCGGCTGTTCCCTGGACATTGATTCCTCGGAATTTTTCAAACACAAAGGAGGCGAAAATGAATATTAACCATTATGTGTGGGGAGTGTTTTTGATTACTTTGTTGGCGATAACCGGCTGTAATACTATGGAAGGTGCCGGCGAGGATGTACAAAAGGCAGGCGAAACAATTGAAAAGGCAGCCGATTAAAATCGGGCCCTAAAAAGTCAGGCGGAATTCCTTAATTCACAATTGAGGAATTCCGCCTTCTTCTCTCGGAAAAACCTTACCCCTTCCAAAGCCAAACGCCCTGAGTAAATCCTGCATTAGCACTTGCCTTGGATGTCTTTCCCAATCTCGCATTGACATATGGAAATAAATGGGCATGGACTCTGTATTTCGTCTGACGAAAAATATCTAGATAAAAAAGAGTGAGGAGAATTCCAATTTATACGTTGGTGAAGCGGTGTTTGTTTTGATACTAAATAAAGTAAGGAATCAAGAGGTGGGTTGTCCCCACAGGGCATTTAAGTTGTAGGAAATCCCATCAAAGGAGGTGGAGGAAAAAACGAAGAAAACGGTTTTGGAACCAATTTGAAAGATTTTCGTATTCACAACACATTCCAAGGAGAACCAAATGAACAAGGAACAATTCAAAGGAAATTGGAACCAGTTTAAAGGCGAAGTGAAAAAAAAGTGGGGAAAGTTTACCGATGATGAATTAACCCAAATCGAAGGTGATTACGATAAATTTAAGGGAAGGGCTCAGGAATTATATGGAGATCAAAAAGACGAAATAAATAAATGGACTGAGGATTGGCAGGCGAAAAACCAACCAGTCCGATAATCCGGTTCTCACTTATAGTGAAGATCAGGATCCCATCATCCCCAGGAAGCGGAATATTATAGTCCCGCTCCTGGGGGAAAGGGGACGGGAAAATTCTTCAGCGAAGAAATATGCCTCATTGATTGACCAAAAATGCCTATGATCAAGGAGTAAAATTATGAAGATGACACAACTTTTATTAAAAAATAAAATAGCCTCAACCGTAATGGCTTTTCTTCTCATGAGTGCTCCTGCGTGGGGGGCAAACGGAATGAACTATTCTGCTTTTACGGAAGAGGACGTCCAAAATGGGTTTGTCCACAAGGTATATAATGAGGACCAATTCAATGGTAATTGGAAACAGCTCAAGGGGGCGCTTAAGGAAAACTGGGGCGAATTTACAGATGATGATCTGCTGGCAATTGAAGGACGTACAGACCGCTTCGAAGGAAAACTTCAGGAACGATATGGAGAGCGAAAAGAAGAAGTCAGGGCATGGGTGGATGAATGGTTGGAAAATCATCCTTATGATGCCCACGATCAGAAGAATTAGTTATAGGAAATCTGATGAACAAATTGATTCCGGCGCGAAAGGGTTATCCCGTTGCGCCGGAGTTTTTTATGTCACAAACAAGAAGACCTCTGTTGTTATTTGTTTGAAGCTTTTCCTTCAATCCACGTATGCCCTCTTTTCCTTCCTATTAGGTTTTGACTGTAACCGGAATAGTATTAAGTTCCCCGTACCTTTCGAATAGCGATGGGTTTATCATCTGCTGAATAACGGATTTCCGCTTTATCGCCGACTTCAATTCCTTCATCTACCAGCGTCATGGAGGTAGTCTCTACCCGTATTTCCTTATTTTCAGAATCTTTGATCATATAACTTTTGTCATCTATGGTCGTAACTTCTCCTACAATTAATCTGGCATGATCAGAAGGTTGGCCGGGGGCGGAGGGATTTGGAATATTCGAATTCACGGGCGGAGGGGCAATCTCCTGCGAGTTGTCGGAAACCGTGGGTTCAACCGGAGGATTATTGACGGGTGCGGTTTCATCCTGACAGGCAACCGTCGCCAAGAAAAGCAGCGGTGCAAACCACCGGAAATGTATAGCAGACTGTTTTTGGATCATCTGGTGTCGTTGCATTTGCAGTTCCTCCCTTTGGTGTAATAAAACCCGCATGAATTGAGGAGAGCCTTTCGGACCCCAATTAGTTAAGTTACATGCACGTAGAAGCGTTCAAAAACCTAAAAAATTGCGATTGATCATAGTATGGTTAAAAAAACGGGACCTGCGAAACTGTTGAAAACCCTTGAACTGCTCTGTAATTCTTGGAAACCTTGAAATTCTGGATTGCGTGCCGGCCTTTAAATCTTCACTAACTCTCCTCCGTATTCTTTTGGTTTACTATCAGGAGGGGGATTTGTGTTTAACGGCAATTGCGGGAAACGTAAACCCCCATTGCTGAAATGTGAGTGGGGCATACGTTTGTGAAATCCGGAAAATTCTTGTCCGATTTCTTCCTCAATTGGTTCCATTCTTGTGAAATCATTGTAATGGGAAGAGATATGTAACCTTGATTCTTCAAAAAGTGTTGGCCCTGTTGACTATAGAGAAACTTGAATAATTCGACCGCTGCCTCGTTAAAATGTGTTTGAGGATTTAGGTTCAGATACCCGTACAGATAATGTATAAGTGGATAGGCCGGGTTTATTCGGGAATTTTTATCAATGGACAACAGTTCTGAATTTACTTGCAATGGGACTATTCCTACTTGTGGAGTAACCGAGCTGAACTTTGTAAATCCAAGTGCTCCTTTTTCTTCCCCCACGGCGAAAAGGACCTGACCGGAACCGGAATGGCGATGAACACGATTATGAACGTCCTTTCCATGAAGGGCCTCATTTTTGAAAAAGTCATACAAGCTGACTGATGCATCATAACCATGCAGAATTATGGGCCGGGATGACCAGTCTCCATCGAGTCCCAGATCCTTCCAGGTCTGAATTGGTGGAGTTTCCCGTGAAGGTGTTTGAGAAAAAATGGCACCTAATTCCGTTAGAGTGATTCCCCGTTGTTTAAGGGGGTTTGAAGGATGAACAATGAGCACGACCGGATCAGCGACAATCCTCAATTGGGTGGGCTCGTATCCCCATTGGTCCACGAACCTCAGCCGTTCATGGTCGTCCATTCGTTCACTTTTGATGGCAATCGATGAGTGTTGAGAGATCTGCCACCATGGGGGCGTACGGGTCGTCTCAATACTTCGTGCCTTCACGGTAATTAGCTTTTGTACGTTCGAAAAAATTTGTGCGATATCCTCAGCAAGAGAGAGTGTTTCACTTTCTCCGACAACAAACAATTTTCTCGGAGAGAGTAATGGTGTGGGTGTGTAAAGAAAGCAGCTTTCTACGCCCGGATTGTCTGTCCGGATTGGAAATGCATGTGACTGAGTGAATGGGCGAATTCCGGAACGGGCCAAAATTTCAGGAGGTTCCTCGAGCTGGGATCCTGCTTCTGCCTGTTGTGCCTGGAGCGGAAGTATCATTGTGCCCACAAGGAAAATGACCCATGACATGCGTTTCATAGAAGTGTGCCAAGAATAGAATTCCCCGTGAATAGCGAACGTTGAGGGTTTTTGATTAGTTCCCCAGAGGTCATTACGGGAGAAATGGAACAAATCATGTATTATTGCACCTCATGCTCAACCCGATGAATTTTTGACGTAAGAAAGCTTTGTAATTTGGCTTCATCTTCGGTGGATAATGACGTCTGCAAAATCGTTCCCTCCACGCCTTTCCGTTTCAATTCGTTAATCACTTTATCTGGTGTCACTTTTTTTAAGAGAAGAAATAAAGCGGAATGTCCCGGGTGGATCGTGTTTCCTAGTTCTTTGATGAAATTATCGTCGATACCAATATCCGTTAACCATCCGGTAATGCTTCCTGCTGTGGCTCCTGCCAGTCCACCTGCGGCCCACCCGAGTATGGGATTAAAAAACAGCACGCCAATTAATAGACCCCATAAGCCTCCATAGAGCACTCCTCCTGCCGCCCCGGAGGCAACCAAATTGTAGATCTGATTGATTGTGACTTTTCCTTCGTGATTTTTCACGACCACGACTGCATCTTCTAAATCAAGAAGGTATTGTTTCTGCATGGTAAAAAGAAGTTTCCGTACTTCTTCCGCTTTTGTCTCATCGGGAAAAGCCACGACGATTAATTCGCTCATGCTTTCTCCTTTTTTTCTGTTAAATTTATTGGTTGCATAGCATCGATCTCGGACATGCGTTAATCATCCCCCCTTGTGGGACAAGGCGTCGTGCATATTCCCTGCCCCACATGGGTGAGTTTGTCTTTTTCAATTAAGGAATTTCCTCTTACGAAAGATCCGGATCAACCCACAAGCGGCTTTTGACTCGCCTGGCGCCGGCTTCATACGCATTTTCTACCGCGTCCGCAATCTCCCCTTTATTTTCAACCCCACCGTAAAGTGTGGCTATTCCGTTTTTAACCCCGACCGAGATGTTGTCCGAATTGACAAATGGACTCATCCAAAGCTCATCCTCAATCTCCTGTTTTAGTTCTCTGTCTCCCATGTCGGCCCATGGACGCTCCTCGGTCTCACGTTGAGAAAGTTTATTGCGAACCTTCCAGGCTCCCGAATCATAGGCAATTTCCTGGGCATCAATCATGGCGCTCCGGTCTTCCACTGTGCCGGATAGGGTCACGACTCCATAATCGACGGATATACCTACATTGTCGTCATCAACAAAAGGGCTCATGGCAAGATTTAACTTAATACGTTGACGAAGCTCCGAATCCGTTAAGACATAGTCATCGTAATCGTATCCGTAATCATAATCGTACCCATAACGATCGTCCAAATATGGATCATAATCAAAATTAGGATCGTACTCGTAATACGGGTTCACGTCGTCGTCATAGACGACTTGGCTTTGTGCGAGACTCGGGGCCCCGGCTATACCCACCAAAAATGCGACTGCTAGAAATGTTCGGAAAGAGTCCTGTAATAATCTCATCTTATGGTTCCTCCTTGACGTAACTACAGTGATATAGGTTAGCGATTGAATCCTCTGGACTGATTTCTGGTGGTCGATTCAAAATATTCATCCTGGCCGGGTCCACGTTCATATGGCCTTTGTTTTCCGCGGTCCCTAGGCTGCTCGCTGTAAAACCTCTCATTTCCACGGGCATGGAGGCGTCGATCTTGTTCCATTGCCCAAGGCATCTGGTCTCTGTAGGAATTACGATTATGTCTTGATGATTCACTCCATCTCCCACGATCCTCATAGGGGTAATCTGAATAATAAAAATCGTCAGAATAATATCGCTGGGTGCCTCCGCGTTCCATCCGGGGATTTTCACCCTGATTTCTTAAATTTTGTTCCCTGTCCCGGAACGAACCTTTCGATGCGCGATCTCGGGAACGATCAAAATTCTCCGTGTTTTGCCGGATATTCCGTTTTTGAACTCTGTCGTAGCTGCCTCCGCTTCCTTGCCAATGATCGCTGGTGTACCCATCCCACCGGTTGCCGGAAATGTTTGGTTCATCCGGATTAAATAATCTTACGCCTTCCTCCTGCCACCGATTGGAAGACCTCTGCCTATTTCCCGGATGGTTTCTGTTTCGAGATTTCCAATTTTGATCGGCCTCAGAAAAACCCCGTTTGGCATATTTCAAAATCATGGCCTGGATAGGTTGAATTTCCGATGCCGTATACCACCCACGTCCTGCACTTCGATCCAGCACGTTGATCGCCCTGCGAACGAGGTGACGTGCATAACCGGGCTCCCCATTCTCTAATCCCTCAGCCGCTTCATTTAATAAATCCAGAATTGTTGATTGAGGGGATCCTCCCGGTATGTTCATGAAAATGTTACGAAATTGTGGTTGACGAAACTCACGGGCGACATCCTGTACCCAATTTGCAGACAATTCCTGTTGTGGGGCAGGCGCGATCCAGGGGGCTGCATGGACTTTTGATATTTCATGGTCGCTGCCTCCCCATGGCATTCCCAACAAAGATAGTGCTCCTGCAACTAAAATTGGTCGTGCATAAAAACGGTTCATCACAAACCCTCCTTTCTTGAAATGAGATATTTTAAGTGGTAAATGCGGTGAGACTTTCTCCGTCCACCGCTTGTTGGTGGGAAAATAACTCTCAAATTATGGCTGGCAAACCCTCAAAAACCCTGGAAAAGGCCATAAAAGTGAAGCTGGTTGTATTGAGTTTGACAAAATATTGGGGTCGGCCGGGCGGTAGGTTTCGGCGTAGTGTGTAAGTAGGCGGTCAAGACCCTGGATGGAGGCAAAATCTGGGGATCAAGAAGATATCCTCCAGGGTTAATGCCAGTATGGGAGGTTCGAGTATTGCCTTAAAGTGGGGAGATGAAGGTTAGAAAAGTTCATGCTTTTTATGGGTCTGTTGAAAAAAAGCCACCAGCGGCGTTCTCGCCATTTTTTCGTGCTCACGTACTCAGCGTACGCTCCGCGCGCAAAAGCGGCTGCGGCCTTGCTGGACGGATCCTTCGGGAAGACTCAGGGCATGCTTTTTTGAACCGACCCGGAGCCTTTGATGAGTGATCTAATCCTGGGCAAATTTGCCCTTGAAAATCTTTATTATTCAACACTCCCTTTATGCATATGTTCCTATATGTTCCTTAGATTAGGAGTGGTTGGAAGGGCCCTAGGTCAGGAACCTGCAATCCCCCTGGTGCTCGAGGAGCTTATTGATGACTCGCCGGTAACCTACCGGAAGGAGTTAATTGAGATATATGGTGATCGGCAATATGAACCTTTGTGGATTTCACCATCTGATTTTCTTAATGCCGAGGGACAAGGCCTTAAATAAAATTTTTAGCGAAGCCGAACAGCTAGGGGTCACATGACAATAGATCGTTTACACAGAAACGGACAAGACATCGTTGACAGGTTGGAAGACAAAGATTTTGGATATACAGTCTGCTTCGTTTCATGAAGGAGAGAGGAAGTATATGAGTCAAAAAAACCTTTGGGCTGATCAAGCAACGGCAACACTGCATCGGGTTGTGGTTGCAGGAACAGTCTGTCAGTTGGATTGCCCGGCAGCTGCAACGGAGTCGCCAATGGGTGCACAAATGGATTGGTCGCTATCAGGGAGGGGGGAAGACCTGGTTTTTGGAGCAATCGAAACGTCCCCACCAACTCCCTCGACGCGTGAGTCCGACCTTCGAGCGGTTGGTGCTCCATACCCATACCCGGCTCAGAAGTCGGAGGAGCCCGCTGGGCTTCTATGGGGCCGAAGTTATTGCCAACGAGTTGCTCGCTTTGGGCATCCGCTCCCTGCCTACGATTCGCACGATTCATCGGATTCTGGTTCGACACCACCGCGTGATCCGCAAACGGCGGTTCCGATCTCGCAAGGGCCCGCCGGTGCCGTGTCCCTTGGCGAGCCAGCAGAACGACGTCCATCAGATCGACTTCATTGTTGGCCATTACCTGTCCTCCCAGCGTCCGGTGGTCATTCTGAACCGGAGGATGTGGCGACAGGCCTGGTCGGTGGGACGGTGGAGCCCGACCGTCGGGTGCAGCGGGTCTTGGCTTTTCTGGTCAGAGATTGGGAGCACCATGGGGTGCCTCGATTTTGCGAATGGACAACGATATGAGCCTGACGGGCGGGCACATGCATCCTTGCAGGTTGGGGCAAGTGATTCGATTGTGCCTGGCCTGTCGAGTGGTTCCCGTCTTTACCCCCGAGCGAGGCCCGGCCACCAACGCTCGCGTCGAGCGCTACAACGGCCTGTGGCAAGAAAAAGTCTGGAAGCGGTATCGGTTTCGGACGCTGGGGCAACTGCAAAGGCGTTCCCTGGCTTTCCAGGACGCCTACACCACCCACCTCAAGCAACGCCTGAACCGTCAGGGATCGCCGGCTATCATCAAAGCCGATTTGCGATTTCTGCCACCAGATCTTCGGTGGGGGCATCCTCTGCCCCTTTATCGAGGGCAGATTTGGCTTATCCGGAGAGTGAATGAACAGGGCCATATCCAGATCCTCAATGAACAAATACGGCTCCCCCTGCGGTACGCCCAGGAATTCGTCCGAGTGGTTATTCGAACGGGCCCCCAGACGCTCTCCGTATACTGGAGACCATCGGCGGGTCAGAGATTCACACGCATCAATCATCGATCTTACCAACTCCGTGAAAATGCCAGAACACCGCAGCTGTAAACTGGGGCAACCGCTGTCTGTCAACGATGTGTTGTCACTTGTCGGGTAAATATTAAAAAAATATAAGCTTCTACGCTGTAAACAATAAATGGGTCAATTCTAAGCATAGAAGCGGATAGGATCTTTTTTCTGGAACATGAAGGTTGGTCTTTTACTCTTAGCCTGGCTCTTTTTTTTGTTTCGACAGCAATCATCGGACTGGTTGGGTGGAAACTCACTCAATTGGTAGACCGGCTGGCTGATCGAACAGGGATTGGCGAGGCGCTTGCGGGCGCCGTTTTCCTGGGGGCCAGTACATCCCTGCCGGGCATTGTTACTTCCGTGACAACCGCATGGGGCGGTCATGCTGAATTTGCCGTGAGCCATGCCCTTGGAGGCATTGCCATACAAACAGCATTTCTTGCCATTGCCGACATGACCTATCGGCATGCCAATTTGGAGCATGCCGCAGCATCGTCCGCCAATCTCATGAACGGGGTGCTCCTCATGAGCATGCTCTCGCTAATTTTACTCGCTATCGTGGGTCCTGATTTCAGCCTTTGGAATGTGCATCCGGTCACGCCATGTGTCGTCGCCATATACATTTTTGGTCTTCGGCTGGTGCATCATTCGCATGTTGAGCCATTATGGAGTCCCAAGGTAACGCCCCACACGAAACCCGATGAACCGGAGGCGGGCAACTGTCATGAAAATCTCCAAAAATTATTGATGGCGTTCATTGCTTTTGCCTTGCTCATTGGAACGGCCGGGTGGATTCTCGCCGGTTCTGCTGTCTCTCTTGTGACTCATACCGGACTTTCTGAAACACTGGTGGGGGGAGTCTTCACGACCATGAGTACTTCTTTGCCTGAATTGATTACCTCGCTTGCCGCGGTGCGTAGGGGGGCGCTGACGCTTGCCGTAGGAGGAATTATAGGAGGGAATACCTTTGACACGCTTCTGGTCGCGTTTTCCGATTTCGCGTATCAAGATGGATCGATTTATCATGCTGCGACGAATCAGCAAGTCTATTTGATCGCCTTAACTATGCTCATGAACGGTATTTTATTGCTTGGGTTGCTGCGTCGGGAGGAACATGGCATCGGCAATATCGGATTCGAAAGTTTTTCTATTTTACTTGTTTATTTGGGAGGAATCGTCATTCTTTTTCTATCCTGAAGTTTTTAAAACCCGGAACCCGGGTTAGATTTGTCTGAGTGGAACGTGGAGGAGCCGGTCTCTGATCCTTTTTACTGCGCTGAATGAGAAGTCTTTTATGAAGGGTCCACCTGTAAACGGTTGTGACCAAATCTGGCTCCGGCTACAAAGGCATGTTCTGCGGCGAGGGATCGTTGTTGCCAACTTCGCACAGAACCCTTGAGCGTCGCGACGCCATCTTCAACACGGACAGAGATGGAGTGATCGGATAAAAATGGACTCCACCAGAATTGGTCTTCGATATCCTGTCGAAGCTCAGGATCGGATTTATCCTGCCATTCAATCGCATATTTGAGTCGGTTGTCGACCGTTGTCGCTCCTTTAACACGGGCGGCCAGTAACCCTGCCCGGGATTTCTGAGATCGTGACTTCACCGTACCTCTCAGAGCGATGGTACGATTGGAAACACTGACATTGATGGTTTTATGGTTGAGCAGGGGATCATGGCGAAATACCGCCTTGGCGCGTGTGGCAATATCTTTATTGGAATAATTTTGTTTTGTACGGACTTTGATGAGATTCATGACATTGTAAACGCCAGTGGTATTCCAGGTATTTTCTTCGGCAGTGGTCTTGGCTTGGAGGTTATCGACGATGCCTGTAAGTGTGACGAGGCCTTCCTTGACTTCAATCGTGATATCCGCGTTGGTTATCCTGGGATCATAAGAAAGCGCATCATAGATGGCGTACTGGATGGTTTCATCGGATGCTATGTGAAAGCCTGAACGGCGCATGGGTTCACGGGCAGACCACTCTACCTGCAGCTGTTCGCCGTTCACAGATGTGATGCCATCCACCCAGGCCAACGAGATAATCCTGGATTTCTCATCAACACTTCTCACCGTACCGGCTACTGTGACCCGGCGATCCCGAACGGTTATCATCACGGGTGATGAATCAACCCATACATCATGATGCAGACGTTGCAGGATTTCTTGTTGAACGGCCTTATCAGAACGATTCTTGACGGTAAGAACCTCCAGCTGATCCTGAATGGCTTTGGTGCCTTCGACTCCCTTCGCCACCTGGAGGGCCAATTGTTTTTCCTGCCAGGATTGAACCGTACCGGTGAGGGTGCCACGACCGTCTGTGACCTTCATACTCATGTCATACAGTTCCGTTGCGGGATTTTCTAATAAGGCCGATTGCACGTGATCTTCAATATCTTGATCCTCGAGGCTACTTAAAGGGTTGACGAGTAATTGATTCATGACACTGCGAACTCCCTTGATGGGTGCTGTGAGTGCCGCTGCCCGTTCCTTGGCCAGGATGTTGTCCACCTCGCCAAGGAGCGTGACAATGCCTTTTTCGCTGACAACATCAATCAGATTTTCCTGGACAAATTCGTCTCCGGCCAGCCGGTCTTCGATGGCCAGGATCATTTCAGCCTCCATCACCATATGCTGTCCTTGTTCTGCGCAGGCACTGGCGATAGGCCAAAATGTGAGCATGACGGTCAGGAAAGTGACAACCACCCTCGAGACTTGTGTGCGTGTCGGGCTGTGCAAACAGAGATGACACATGGTTTGTCATTCCCTATTTAGCGATACACCCATATGGGCAATATTTGAATGCGAAGCGGATCATTGTGATTGTTTTCCCCATTTCAGGCCAATGGTTAATTGGAGTTTTGAGACTGTTTAAAGGCCGAATTCAAGTGGAGATAGGCTCCTTCGGTCAATGTTGCAGCCGCGGCAATGCGATCTTGTTTGATATGGGAAAGGGCATCGTCCAATTCGGAAATCCCTTCCCTCAAAAAATCAGAATCAATCCCTTCCTGTTGTGCAAGAGAAGCGGCCTTTTTTGCGGCCAATGTATTTTTGTGAAATAAATCTTTCCTCCCCTCTTCTCCATATTCCCGAGCAATTTTTGCGTGATGAACCGCATTTTGGAGGAATCTCGTCTGGTCATGAAGGAGGGGCAATGTTTCGTCATAGGTGACTTCCAAGTCTGCTAACACGGCATCCATTTCAGTCTTATTCCTCAACCAGGGTTGAGGATCGATGACATCAAAATTTTTGGAGATACGTTCCGCGTGTTCCAATTCCTTTGTGAGTTTCATGATGGGGGCATTTAAATCCTCTTGTTTCTCTTGGCTGGGAGCCTGTGTTCGCATCTTTTTGAGATCATTGAGGAGCGCACGGGATTTCTGTAGTTGTTGGTGGACGTCTTTAATGTAGGGTTCGTGATTCTGCTGAACAGCCTTTACCAATGTAATGGGGGGAAGAGGAGTCTGGTCAAAACTTCTGGTCTTTCCGAATGATATATAAAAAAAAGAGAAAATACAGAGGATCGTGGTGATGAAGATGATGGATGATTTTTGTGAAAAGTTCTGTTGCATACATACTCTCCTTTCTCGATACTCTTTTTTGAGTCGGTGAAAAAAAATTATCCACCTTAGGTAGAATGAAAATCAGGACCATATCTCACTTTTAACCGATTACGAATCCGTTCGGCTCCGGAATTCCGCGCGACTTCTCTAGCTCGTCTCCATTCCACGATGGTAGGTACGGTACCCTTGAGGGTGACGGTGCCATTGGACACGGTAACCATAATATCCTGGTCAAAAAGACCCGGATCCCACCAAAATACACGTCTGATCTCTTCCCAAATTTCCTCATCCAATTTACCAGGCGATTGAATTTGGAGATAATTCACGACATTGATGACACCCTTTACTCTTGCCGCGGCTCGAACAGTTTGGGAAATTTCGGTAGGAGAATTCAGGTATCCCTCGAGAGACACTTTTCCACTATTGGCTGAAATCTTAATTTCGTAGCCGTCAATGAGAGGATGCTGATTGAACGCTTCCCGGACCCGTTTTTCCAGTTCGCGATCAGCAAGTCGCACGGGAGGACGAACTTTAATGAAACTGCGTACCCGCCAAATGCCTTCCGTATTCCGGGTCGTCTCTTCTGCAGCGTATTTAGCCGCTAAGTTGTCCACAATTCCGGTAAGGAAAGCCGTGCCTTCGACAACGCGAACGTCGATGTTACCATCCTGAAGCCGGGGTTCATATGTGAAGGCTGTTCGTATCGCTTCTGCTGTATGGGTGTTTGATGTGAATACGTCTTTGCGTTGACGAAGCATTTTGTCCCGTGCCCACCATTCAACTTTGAGTGGGGCCACATTGACGTCTTTAACTCCACCCACCCAGGCATCTGTATAAGCGCTATTCTTTTCAGCCAGGCTCCCCACAGTACCGGTTAACGTCACATGCCCCTGGTCGACCATGATGCCGATGAGGCTTTCATGGACCCAGACGTCGGATTGAAGGCGACGGAAAATTTCCACTTCGATTTCTGAGTCGGGACGAGAAGCCGGCGGATTCACGGTAATCCGGCTTCTGAGGGATTGCACACCTTTTACCGATCTGACGACTTCCTCGGTCAATTGCTTTTCCTGCCAACTTTCTACTGTTCCAGTCAGCATTACGCGACCCTGACTAACCTGTACGGTGATTTCATAAGAGTCTGATGCCGGATCTGCGGCTAATGCGGCAATCACCTTGAACCGTACTTCTTCATCGCCAATCCGGCTGGTAGGGTTCACGGCAATGGTATTGATAAGTGCTTGAACACCTCGAATGCTGGCAACAATTTTTCCTGCACGCTCCCTGGCCAGCAGGGTAGGGACCTCTCCCGACAACATGACGACTCCATTATCTGTATGGACATCAATGCCATTTGAGGGAACCGTCTGATCGACCAGAAAACGGCTTTCAATGGCGACGGTAATATCTTTGTCCCTAATGACATTCTGGTCCACTTTGGCCAAACCTAGTGATGGCAGGGCCACCATTAATACCATCACCTTTAAAGCAGGGGGTATGAAGCCTTGTCGAAAAATGGTTTTCATCTGCATTATCCGAGGGTGTTGAAACTATCCTGATATCTCCAATTTTCTCTCAGGCAAGAATTGACCTCGTTCGGTGTTTAAAGCCGCAGTAGCTTCATTTGCAAAAAGACCACTGGCATTAATTTGTTGGTATGACGGGGGCGTAGCTTCTACGTTCTTTATAAATGAAAATGGAGAAAAAGGGTCCTATGCGAAACCCTTGATGTCCGGGATGCGAAGGGTGACCTTAGCCTAAGGACGTCATGCCGGAGGGCTTGAGGGAAAAGTTATTTTGAGAGTGCACGGCAATTCAACCGTACTTAAATCACCAGCGCATACTGAGAGATCATTGTTGGCAAAACTACGATACATTAAAATGTGTGAAAATTAGTTTGTATTCGTTTATCGTTGTTGGGGACTTGACCACGATCTGATCGGCACCGTTGAGATCGAATTTTTGGGTGAGCCTTCGATCACTTTATCGCTGTATACGAGATAAATGAATGTCTGACGTTTCTTGTCAAAGAATCGAACCACCTGCAGTTTTTTAAAAATCAGTGATCGACTCTCATGAAACACCTTTTCTCCTTCTTCAAGCTCAGCAACTATGCGAATGGGACCGACCTGGCGGCAGGCAATTGAGGCATCTGAAGTGTCCTCAGCGACACCAACCATGCCTTTCAATCCCCCTGTCTTCGATCGACTCAGATGACAGGTGACTCCTTCAATCTTGGGATCATCAAACGCTTCAATCACAATTTTGTGATCAGGACCCAAAAAATTGAATTTTGTATCCACACTTCCGATTTCCTCCGCATGACTCGAAGAGATGATCAGAACGGAAAAGAACAGGACTTTCAAAAAAATTGTCAGCATGTACGCATTCTCCCCTAACCGGTGTTTTACCTTGTCTAAGATGAAAATTCGATGAGCGTTACTTTACTCTATGATCCTTATGCCTCAAAACTGGACAAATTCTGAACCCCTTCAAGAACGTCCAGTGCCAGACGTTCCAGGGACAAAGGGTGTCCTTATTCTTTGCTCAGCGACGGTGCGACCATTTCAGGCCCACTCCTTGCAGTCTATCGAACACCAACCGGACAACAGAAAAATACAGGATAAGGCTCGTCACATCCGTGGTAGATGTGACCATGGGACTATTGGCGACGGCAGGATCGATATCTAATTTGGTGAAGTGGACAGGAAATAATACCCCGAGGAGATTGGAGACCACAACGGCTGCAACTATTGCTAATCCTGCACCTACGCCCATAACCATCCCTCCCCATGTATAACCGATACAACCAGCACCGATTCCCATTGTTAAGTCCAGGGTACTCAGGCTCTTTCCAGGCTGTGTTCAGCCATTATGTGGATTTCACGTCCTTAATTGACAGGCCTCGAAGCATCAGCATGGCTGCTTGTCCACCGGTGTTCCCTCCGCTTCCCATTAGAATAAAGAATGTTAAGCCGAGTGTGGAAGCTAGCGTTTCCTCATACATGGCGATGACACTGGATGCAGTCAGATGGACCAGAATGAAGGCCATCAACCTGAGAATACGTTTGCAATAGAATATTCAGATACCCAAAAGCTGTTGTGCTTCCTGCCGGTCTTCAGGACCTAAAAGGTTGAGTAACCGGCTAATTGTGTGGGGAGGCAATTCCTCTAATATCCCTGTCCGATCGTCAGGCCTCAGTTGTGCTAACAATTCACCCGCTTCCCTGTCGGTGAGTTCAGTCCATAACGAAGCTTGAATTTGGGGTGTCAGGTATGAAAACAGCTCGCCGGAATCATGACGAGACAGAGAGCTGAATATGCGGACGCGCACTGGTTTGGGAGTATGCGCCAGGGCCTCAGCTGCTTCGGGAAGCGGAAGGCCGTTCAACAGCTCTCGCAATTCCGACCACTTTTCTTGTGCAATCAACTCCTGTACCGTAGATATCTCCATATGCGATTCCTCCCGCCCGGTATGACGAATGACTGGCGAGCTAAACGTATTCGACATTTTTTAAAATAAAGGGAAAACATCATTCTTTCAGAAACCCCACGGTCAGTCATCAGGAGACGAAAGGTGAAGGTCAGTCTGATTGGTGATTATAGACAACAACGTGAAGACCAGGGTTCGTCATGGGGTCGCTTTGTGACGTCTGCGCGGGAAGGCCCAGGCTTGAAAAATACAAAGGAGGGGCAACATGATCGTGAAGGATATTATGGCCCCTAGGGCAGAGGTGTAAGAGGCTATGAATATTTCGATCAGGCCGTCTTGTCTATGTGACGCATTGGGTAAAGTCGTCTGCCTGTCGTTGATTACAATCGATTCGTTTGGCGCACTGACCAGAACATCGATAGAGAAAGGCCTGTTAGGTGTTGGGACCTCACGAAGACTCCGGACCAAAATACCATGATGGCTGGAGGCATGACCTGTTTCGAACGTTTCACGGCCCATGAGAAAACTGGACGGTTGAAATGGATGCCTGAAAGTTGCCTGGTCGTCTTGAATTGTGAGGGGCACCCTGTCGAAATTGTTTTGCAGAAAAATCCTTCATGGTTGGAGAAACGAATCGAAACACATACATCACGTCGACAGATTCCGTGACACCGGCCAACCCCACCGTTCCCCAATTTTCGATAATTCCGTCATATTTATAAGGTTCAGAACGCTCTGCTTCTCCGCGTGGGTATTCCCCTCGTCCCTCACTCTTTCTCAAAGGGATTATCGAACAAAGGGGTCGTAAGGAATCTCCTGGGAAAAGATACCTTGATCGGAAGGAGAGGCTTGATACGTTGATTTCTCGTCCTCCAACCGCATCACATCATAAATAAGGTACCCATTGACCGCTCTGGCAGATTCCCGAACCCACCCCATGGCTAACAGAATGATCACCGTCAACCCTGCCAACGTCATCAACAAACCCGCCATCCGTCTTCGTGGGGTTCCAGACTCGATACTCGAGGCGGTGGCTGGTGACATTCGACTAAAGACATGCATGGAATAGATCCAATGTCCTACACCAAAAATAACAAGGCCCGATAGCGCAAAATATTTGAATGGCTGCATCTTTCCTAGCGGATTTATTTCCTGAACGAGCAAGCGGTTGAGAAGAGGGATATGTTGCAATTGATAGGGCATCGCCAGAATCATAGCGGCGATCACGATGACAGGGAGTGACAAGGGGAGGTATCCGATGAAAGAGGGAGGTGGTTTTGACTGCGACCGCACCATCTGCATAACATACAGAGAACCGACCAGTATTAATAATCCATACAACAATGCCACGAGATCAAAAAGCCATGAACGTTCTCCTAACATCACGGTATAAAATGCCTGGGGTTGCCCATATCGCAAATGAAGCAAGTATTGATATCCCACCACCGGCATGACCAGCAGAGCTCCATAGCCAATGACAAAACAGTAACTTCCTCCTTTTTGGAAAAAGGCTCGATCTGTATCAGTTGTCGATTTCAGATAACGGACGGCACAGATCCCCCCCAGGGCAAAACCCGCCCACGTCAGATTGCCAAACCACCGGTGAAGATCTAAATGAATCATGGTGGGATTGAAAATGTTTTCCCATGCTTCATACACCGGATGAGGCGTCAACATATAGGAAGCGGTGATATCGATCAGAATCATGGCACTTAAGGCACAGCCTGCGGCAAGCCATATAAAGGCCAGATGCACCTGTTGTCTCCATCCACGCCGCCCCCAATCCCAAAGATAATACCAGGCATAGGCAAAAATCGCTTCTCCCAAAAACAACGCCGCCTCTCCCAAAAACGGCCAAAACATGACGTGGAATAGACGATGCCAGAATTGAGGCCAATAGATGTTCAAAGCAAACACCAGCACGACGCCCAAAAATGAAATGGTCGCGGTAGATAGGACTAGTGCAAACGCAATCAACTTGGCCAGCCGACGGAACCATTCTTTTCCCGTCAGATAACTACAGGTCGCTGTCACCGCACCGATCAAGGATGATCCCACAATGAACGTGGCAAATAAGCTATGAGTCAGGGCCGAGGCGGCAATTGCCACACGTCCGACGGTCATGGAAGTTTCAAGCGGCTCAAGCGTCATGGGAGCGTCTCTCCTCTAAACGTGGCTTCCGTCTGACTGGTGATAATTCCATGAATGGTATCGGGCCCTCTCGCCACTTCCCGGATGGTTCCCATTGTCAAATAGAGGACCAGCGCGGCCAGACCAAGGACCATGGCGATAAGATGAATGAACGGCTTGTTGAGTGAGGGCGTTGAGCCTCGCATCCAAACAGGGAATACATACAAAAGGTACCAACCCGTTTGAAGAAGCACGATAAGGTTCACGATACGCCGATAGAAAGGATACGGCGCCAACGCGACCATTAACACCACCGTCAGCACATAAAATATCTCGGCCCGGTAGGAATGTCCGCGCTCCAGATGAACCGAGCGAAAAATGAGATGGCTGCCTAACAGGAGTAGGGCCAGGAGGGTAAATTGCCCTATCACCAACAGGACCGTTTGGCCTTCATAGAGGTTCTGCAGAATATCCGGCTGGGCATTCTGTATGTGTTGCGCGAAGACGAAACCGGAGACCGGCTGAATCATCAGGCTCACAATGCCGATGCCGATTCCGGTTTTCAGCAGGGTGAGATAATAGGCTTTATCGTTTTTTTGACCACATTGTTTCCTGAGACGCCATCCGGCATAAGCCGCCGTGACAAATCCGGCGATGACCAGGTTTCCAAAGAATCGATGGACCATCAACGGCACCCACGTCGGGTTCCAGAGTCTTGCCCATCCACTATCGCCTTCGACAGGAGTCATCATGAATGAACCGATTCCATCGAGTATTCCTCCCCACACGAGAATGAGTACCGCAGCTACTGTTCCCAACGTGATATGCCAGGTGATACTTTTTGAACGGAGTCGATCCCAAAAGTGATAATAGGGATACAGACACAACACTTGGATAAAAAACACGACCAAAGCCAGATGCAAGGGATAGCGGAAGTGATTAAACAGGTAACTATTCGTGAGAGGAAAAAGCCCGATGAATAATTCCAACATGAAGACCGCCAACACAATGCTGGTGGTATATGTCACCAGCGTAAATCGTGTGGCCAAATATGCAAAATCCGTAAAATAGGGACGCCTGCGTCCTAACCCTTCCGCAATAGGAGCCAGTACCATGAAACCCACACCAAGACTTGCCAGGGTGATATGGGCCAAACTGAAGAAGCCGATCCAAAAACTTGAACCCGTCATTATGTTCACCACATTTACCAGGACGCCTTAATTAGCTCGCCGGATTCGGTTCCTGCATCAAGGGACCGGAGGATAGCGCATGATCCCCAAAAGTCCGAAGAAATGTCACCAAGCCCCATCTCTCTTCCTGAGAGAGAAATGGTTCAAACGCCGGCATCACGTTTTCTCCATGGGTCACAATGGTATACAGCACTTCATCAGGTTTCTGTTGCACCGCCGAAGCATGAAGATTGGGAGGCATGTCCGGCAAATACCCGGCCACGGGTCCGTCGCCCATTCCCTGTTGTCCATGACAATGGGCGCAATTAATTGCAAAGAGCCGTGCGACATCGGTCGGATTTTTTGTCTGTTTCAGGGGAGATGTCGCAAGGGAAAATGGCATCATATTCGGAGAGCTTTCCGGCGGCGAATGTACCCGGGGAGCTTCTTGATACGAAAACGAAGGTTGTTCTTCCATATCTTCCGAGCATCCCCCTAGAAACAGTCCAGCCAACATGATCCAACCCAGGAAACGGTACGAGTGGTTCCAATCAAAATGGTTCAGCATCTTTCCTCGGTCCTTATGAGTTACCTGTTATGGTCCGAATTTCCACTTCAGAAGCCCCGGCATTTTGAAGCAGGCGGAAAATGGAGTGAGCCTTGGCGGTGTCGTTCCCAACCTGAATTGATAGACCTACCGACCCCTCATCAATGCGCGGATCATTGGGAAGGCCCGACTGTTGCACGAAGGCAATTTTGATCGCCGCCGCAAAAAAGGTCACGACAATTGCCATCAGCATCATAGTTTCATAGGAGATAATTCCCACTACCGGAATACTCACAATGGGTTTTCCGCCCGTCGCTAAAGGAAACAAAAGCGCGGTTCCTGCGGCGAAAAAAATCCCGATTCCAATTCCCACGATCCCTCCGATAATGGTCAGGCGATGGATCGGAATGCGAACGGGTTTATTGAGCAACGAGGATTCCAGTGGAAGAGGGGAGAGAATTTCCATAAGGATATCGGGAATGCCCTGGTTTCGTATTTGATCAAGCACAGGAGGGAGAGCAATCGCCGGATCGAATAATCCTAGCACCACCTGTCTGTCTGCGGTCTCAGTGTTCTTGGGCATGTTTTTTCCCCAGTTTTTCTTCCCAGATTGAAATCACCGGAACGAATTTCACCGCAAGGGAATACAACAAGAGAGCCAGGGCCAACGTGCCTACCAGAATGGCGAGTTCGATCAGCGAAGGGAAATACTCATCCCACTGAAATGACAGTCTCGGATGGGCGAGGGGAGGGACAATGATCAGCATGCGCTCGATATACATCCCGAGATTGATGATCAACCCCACCATCATGAGTCCAACCGGCCATTGTCGAAAACGAGGCCATACCAGCGTCAGCAGGGGAACGATATAAATACAACTCACCATGAACCAGAACGGCACGGCATAGGCTCCGTAGAGGAGGGAATTCTGCACGGCAATATGATCCGGCACCTTGCCATACCAGATCGTTAACTGCTCAGCAAAATACATATAGGCCAGGACCAGGGTCGTGACGAGCAACAATTTCCCGAGTTTCTCAAAATGTTCGGTTCGAACATAATTTTGCAAATGATACACTTTCCGCAGAACGTAGAGACCAATCAGCACCATAGAAAGGCCTGAATGCACCGCGCCGACCACAAAATAGGGAGCGAAAATAGTCGAATGCCATGCCGGCACGAGAGCCATGCCGAAATCAAATCCCACAATGGAATGTACCGAAATCATGACCATCACGATCAAGGGCGTGATAATGCGTATGGCCATTTCCAATGTGCGCCACTGCGCTTGAGATCCATGCCATCCGATCGCCAACCAGCGATACACGGTTTTTCTCCAACCGTGAATTCGATCCCGTGCCAGCGCAAAATCGGGAATTAAGGGCAGATAAATATAGATGGTGCTTGCCGTCGCATACGTAAAAATGGCTGTCGCATCCCACATCAGCGGAGATCGAAAGTTCGGCCAGAGTTCCCGTTGATTGGGGTATGGAATCAGGTAATAAAACCGCCAGACCCGACCCAGGTGGTAGAAGACGAATAACGCGGTGACGAGAAGGGCCACAACCGTCATGAGCTCAGCTATTCGCGTGACAGGTCGACGCCATTCCGCATTCGTTAACCGCAAGACACCGGAAATAAACGTTCCGGAATGGCTGACGCCGATCCAGAAGACGAACGAGGCAATATAGGATCCCCAGAAAATGGGATGATTCAAATCGGTTTGTCCGATTCCGGTTTGAATTTGGTAGGTCCAGGCTCCTGCGCCCGCTGCGACAAAGCAGGACAGCACGCCTACCCAGAGATAAAAGGTCCAGGTGGTCGTTTGAAGCGGCGAGAGAAGGTCCCGGTTGATCCTGGGCATTTCTTTCCAAACCGTTGGCCGGTCGGTCATTCCGACAGCCTCCGTAAATATGTCACGGCCGGATGCGTACCAAGAGATTCCATCAGATGAAACCCCCTCCGGCTCTTCTTTAAGTGAGACACCCGGCTGTCGGGATCATTCCGATCACCAAATGTCAGGGCGGATGTGGGGCAGGATTGCACACAGGCGGGTGTGATTTCCCCATCCCTGACCCGGCGGCCTTCTTTATGGGCCGCTTCCTTTCCACTTCGAATTCGTTGCACGCAAAACGTACATTTTTCCATCACCCCACCGGATCGGACGGACACATCCGGATTCAGCTGCTCCGTCAACGGCTCGTCCCAACTGGGGTCGAACCAATTAAATTGACGCGCGACATAGGGACAATTATTCCCGCAGTATCGAACACCGATACAACGATTATAGACCTGCGCATTTAACCCCTCAGGGGTGTGATATGAAGCATAGACGGGACAGACGGGTTCGCACGGAGCATCGTCACAATGCTGGCACATGACCGGAAGGAATTTGGCTTTGACGTCGGGATAGTCTCCTTCCCAATATCGCTCAATGCGAATCCAATTGATCGCTCGCCCTTCGGCCGCTTCCTCCTCCCCGGAAATGCGAATATTGTTTTCGGCATGACACGCCACCACACAGGCTTCACATCCGGAGCACCGATCCAGATCGACGACCATTTCCCATTTATAGGGTAATTCCGCCGTTTTTGAATTCTCTTCCGTTGCTTGAGGATCTTGACTCATTACAAACCTCCCGTTTCCTGTAAACGTCCGATAAGAGGGTTCTTTCTGGATTGCTCCAACATCGGCAACCGCGATCCGCCTTTAAGTCGCTCAACACGCACCCGCGTCCCCCCTGTGGCCAGAGATCCTGATTGCGGATCAAAACTTGGACCAAGCAAGACCATGGGATTCACTCCGCGCCCCTTGGCATATCGTCCGTACGCACGGTGCCCCTGGCCGATGGGAACGGCAATCATGTCGGGATGCAGGCCCGGAAACACCATGGCTGACGCATCGATCGAACCATAATCCGACGTGACTCGAACTCGGTCGCCATGATGTATTCCTAACCTCTGAGCGGTGGTTGGATTGAGTTCAATCCAACTTCCCCACATGCCGGTGGTCAAAGGATCCGGCAATTCTTGAAGCCAGGGACGATTAGCCCCACGCCCGTCATACAACCCCAGGGACGGATAGGGATAACAATGCAGAGGGTAGTCGGAGGAGTTCCCCAGGAATTGCGGCGGTTCATAGGTGACGGAGGGTAGGACCGGGTTCATCTGACGCATGGGCATGTTGGAAGGCCACAACCCGCCTTTCTGCAAAGTCTCTCTCCAGCGGGTATCAACTGACTGTGGCGAATCATGTCTCGTAAGGACAGTCTGCCACCGGCTCTTCATCATATCGTGAAGAGTATTCCAGGGGACCCGTTCACGGAGCGATCCGCCCAATCGATGAGCGGCGTACAACCACACATCACCGATGGGCCGTGTGTCATAGAGAGCACGCACCACAGGCTGCGATACACTCCAGGCCGGTACGGGGGTCGTATCCTGTTGAACAACATCACCCCACGATTCCAGCGCGTCATGATCCGGCAGAATCAGATCTGCCATCAAAGTGGAGTCATCCAGGAAGGAGCTGAAACTCACGATGAACTGCGCATGGTCAAACACCCGCTCAAACTTCAGGGACGGTGGAAGGGTGAACAGAGGATCGGCGCGATATAGATGAAGCAGCGTGCGGGAGCCTTGTTCAAATTCCCTCGCCAAGTCCATCATCGTGCGCTCGCTGGCCAGCTCGGATGGGGCAAGATTCACCGGCGAGTCTTGAGATTCCATCCATTGGAGTCCCCCGCGTCGCCCAATAGCGCCGATCATCACGTTGAGTGCATTAATGAGGATTAGCGTTGTGGTACCGTTGGTCTGGGCCGTGGCCGCCCCCCCACCCATAATAAGCGGAGCATTTGCTGATGACAGTTCATGGGCCACTTGAGTAATCACCTCTTGCGAGACTTCTGTGTTGGCCGAAATATCTTCCAATGAGAAAGCAGAAAAGGTTTGGTGAAAAGATGGCCGGTGAAAAGAAGAAAGTCCTGTCAGGCCATCCCGTAATAAAACCTGTCCAATGCCCATCGCCAGTAACCCTTCCGTTCCCGGCCTAAGAGGAATCCATTGATCCGCATTCGACGCGGTGAGCGACAGACGTGGCTCCGCCTGAATGAAACGACCTCGAACCAATGGACGACCCTGCCGGAATTTTCCATAGGCCACACCAAAGGATACTGGTGAGAGCCAGTGTTCTAGGAATGGCGCACCGAATGACAGGAGATAATCCGCATTTGCCAGGTCATAATATGGAAGGGCATGGGTTTCAAAGCTGAGATGGTTGGCTGTTCTGAGAGTCTGTTCCCCCGTGGATTCGTACATCACGAGACGACCGGATAGAGAATCCATCATCGTGGTCAACAGGCTGGCTAATGTGCCTGACATTGGACGGGCAACCATGGCGGACTTTCCGGTATGCGTTCCGAGTTGCTCCACCCATTCTGCTAGGCCTTCTTCCCAGGTGATCGGACGGAATTGGCCTTGACCTCTTTGGCCTTCACGCCTCAGAGGGCCTTGAAGGCGGTCGGGATTGTACAGTCCCTGAAGAGCGGCTTGTCCTCGGGCACAGAGTTTTCCCTCATTGACCGGATGTTTGGGATTGCCTTCAATTTTTTTTGCGCGCCCTTCCATGACGCGAACCATGGTCCCGCAACCGGCTTCGCATTCCTGACATGTGGAGGCATACCAATTCGCCACTCCGGGAACAATATCCTTGTCCGGCAACAGATAGGGCACCAGGTTATGCACCTCTCGCTCACATCCCGGCAGAGATGACCCGGCTGCGGTCAGTCCAAGAATCTTAAATAAAGTCCGGCGGTATAATTCCATTGGTGTGTCCTTTTACTTGTGACAGGTCCAACAATCGTGAGAGGCTCCTCGTTGTTCATGGCAGGTCAAACACCAGCCCATTTCATAGGTGGGCGCTCTCGGGGTGCTCGACATGCGGGCAACATGTCCATGGCATGAGGTGCAGGACAGGCCCGCGACCAAATGCATTTCATGCGTGAAGTAGACATGATCCGGAAGGCGCTGCAGTCTGACCCACGGGATCGGCCGTTTTTCTTTCCAATAAACCTGCAGCATTTTCATATCCGGTGTTGTTTCAGAAAGGGACTCATGACATGTCTGGCACACAGCCATGGAAGGCACCCCGGCCACTGGAGATTGCGTGGCATACCGATGACAAAATTGACAATGGATATTCAACGTTCCCGCATGTTGTCGATGACTGAAACGTAAAGGTTGCTGATCTTGAACAGGCAGGTCGGCACTTCCGATGGAATATAGTGCACCGATCCCCATGGCAAAACTTCCGGCTAATAACGCCAAGATGACTCCTTTTATTCTTCCAGACTTCATTCTTGTACAGATGTGAGGATGTTAAGTGACCTATGGCTGATATCCCTTCATTCTTGTCCGTTTCGGCCCATGGCCCCCCACAGGCTTACCGGGCCTTGAAATTCTGAGGGATTTGATCCGTCGTTGAGTAGAATTCCCATATGAGGAATTTCCACTTTTCATCCTTCATGTCCGGCCAATCATTTTTATTAAAGCCTGGGGCCTTTTCTAATTTTTTCGGCTGAATATCCAGAGTTAAATACTCGCGATCCGGTTGGTGGGCAAGCGAGGCCCAGGGGACAGCAAAGAGCTTATCTCCCATACCTAAAAACCCTCCAAAAGATAAAACGGCATACCCGACTTCCCCATTGCTTCCAATGACCAGTTCTTCAATCTGCCCAATATCCTCGCCTTGCAAATTCTTGACTGATATTCCAACCAGCTCACTCGCTTTGTAGGAGCCCTGGTCAGGGGAAAAAGCCATAGCTTGGGAACAGGGCTCAAGGATGAAGATGGAAGCGAAAAAAGTCATTAAAAAGGATACCGGCATATAGATCTCCATCGTGCGGCGGATTCATAGGTTTTTTTACTAACATTCACTTAAGAAGCATGGTGCTCTGTTCAATGTAGATTCCTATTCCACTCACTAAAATAGATAAAATATGTTGATCCATCAGCACTTTGTCTAGCATCCACTAAAGACCCCTCTGTAAACGTAGGTTAACAATGAAGGAACCACGAATTTGGCACATTCAAGGGTTTTTGATAGTGGCGGAGTCCATCGAAATTGGCTATAAAGCGGAACCCTGATTTTGTCAAAATGAAAGGAGGCGGAGATGATTTTCTTCGTGACAGAGGACCAAAAATTTTTAGAATTGGTGACAGGCCGATTGCGAAAAATGGGTAAAAGTACGAGGGGAATTTCACATATTGAAGATTTGTGGACGCATCTCCGGCAAACTCCTCCTGATATCATCATCCTGGATGGTAATTGCCCTCATATTGATACGATAGAAGCTTTAAAGCATCTCAAAGCTGATGGGTATAAAGGCCAAACGATTGTGTTAGGAGGTGGATCTTCTGCCCCTCTTGTTCCTGAGGTCTCCAGATTTGGCGCTATACAAACGGCCGGTCGTCCTTTGGCCATCAATCGAATATTGGGCGCTATCCGAATTGCCCAAGAGCATGTGAGTATGGATTTGTGTTATTCCCTGGCAAACAGGCAGGGAGAGTCCTGGGCATGAGGCCAAAAATTTTCCATCCAAGACTTGAGTCCGAAAAATTATTCCTGGTAGAAAATCGGATTTAATCGAAGGGAGTATGTTGTTATGCCAAATACCAATGCATCATTTTCTGCCTTTTCCCGGGTAGATCAATTGAAACAACAATTGAAAAAGTTGGAGCACCTGAGTAACTCCCAGGTCAATACCAAAGTGTTGGAGCAGTTTGATCGTGAGACTGAGGAGATATTGAATCGGGTAGACGGAAGAGAAACCAAAATGGCTGCCTATAATTTTGCCACCATGGCAGAAGCGGAAGCCCTGGTTAATCTTCCTGAGTCTGCCCAAGAACCGACCTCCCGTGACCTGTTACAAAAGTCTTTGCAGCAAAGACGACAGGTGTTATTGGGATTGGTCAGTGAAATGGAAAGTTTGGAGGCAACAGAAGCCGAAGTTCTGACTGGAGAAGATCGGGAAGATCCTCCGCTTATGGGATAAAACCCATAACCAAGTTAAAAAGGTTTGTTTTATGGAAGCGAGTTTGAGTGATCCTTGTCTGATGTTACCGGGTGTGTATCCTTCAATCATTTGGCTAGTGTAAAGAGAGTCTCATTTCTTGTGCCATTATGGCACAACCCTACTCTGTCATCACGAGTGGCAGAGCATTCCCGTTGCAACAAATATCAGATAAAGCCCGGTCAGACCGCCATTCGGCCACGCGCAAGCAGAAAACTGTCGATCATTAGAAATGCTCGTGCGGCAATATTGCTCTGAGTCATCTCTCAATCCCTTCTCAGCCATCCGTTGGAGAGTTTGAGGAGCCTGCCCCAGGCTTGAATTCCTTATACACTTTTCCGATAGCGGGAGACGGCGAAGAAGAGGGTCGATGAATGTTGCGGTTTGACCACGGGTATGACAGTGTTCAACATTAATCGAACGGCCTAGATACCCTTGCCGTTCGGTTCTCACCGATCCATAAATGATAGCCAAATTCAGTGGCATGGAGAATGTACTTCTCATCGACCGAATTTTTCATCGAAAGGTTACTCTTGGGTCCGGAATGTCCGGTGCACCATTCTCTTCAAGTAGGATCTTCACTGTCGGCAGTATAATTTGTGTATTTGGCTAGAGACTGTGGACAAATCTCAAAAAGGCCTTATGAAAAGGTCTATTGAGTGACAACATAAGGCAATCATAATCTGCCAATCATGTCATCCATACTGTGTACTGAAAAGAGGCATAGGGGGCAGGGCTGGTATTAGTCTACATCCCAGTTGGATAAGAGAAGGGATTGAAAGTCGGGATGGGAAGAAGGTCATGATCGCTAATTGGATTGACATTTCCATGCCACTGTATCCGGGAATGGTTCAAAGACCCGAAGATCCACCATTTCAGATGGAACCGGTGACGGACAGGCAAAATGGGGAGATGGTTCATGTCTCTAAAATATCAATGAGTTCTCATGCCGGAACGCACATTGGCGCTCCGGTGAAATGTGGAAATTCTTTCCAAGATAATGAGCAAGCTGAGTTTTCCGCAACCATTGGTCTGGCCAAAGTGATTGAGATCCAGGACAGAAATTCTGTAAAAGCGGAAGAACTCAAAAAACACCGGATCTATTCGCATGATCGGATTCTTCTAAAAACACGAAATTCCGCTTCTGACTGGTGCGCCGAATACCCCCATGACGATACGATCTTTCTTGACCGAACTGCTGCGGCATGGCTTGCCGAACGGCGGGTGAGCACGGTGGGAATTGATGCTCTGTTTATTGGAGGGAAACACGAATGCGGAAAAGAAATTGCTCGCATACTTATTCAAGCCGGTATTGTCATTATTGAGGGACTCGAATTCTCTCGAGTTAAAGCGGGTGAGTATATGCTCATCTGTTTACCCTTAAAAATTCCAAATGGAGATGGTGCTCCAGCCAGGGCCATTCTCCAACCGGTCCGGTAATGGTGAGAGAAAAAATTTCATAGGTGGCCCATGCTGATGAATGGTTATCCAATCTTGAAGAACGAAAGGAGCCGAAGGATTTTTGATGTTTCCTGCGACACAGACTTAAGTTCGGTGCCCCGACCTCTTCTGCCGAACTTGGCTCCATCCGATGCCTGACATCTACCAGAAGGAAACCTCCCAATTCGAGTATGAGGGTTCCTCTCCATCTCTGTCATCCACATTTGAAGCCGGCCATCTATCCCAATTATTTCAGGGACCGATCAATATCCGGTCCATTGCGCTCACGGGACTGTTTCTGTATGCCTCACTCATGGTGATGTATGTGGCCAAAGCCATCATGCTTCCTGTGTTTGTGGCTTTATTCCTGAATCTCTTATTAGCTCCTCTTGTGCGGGGAGTTGAAAAATTTTATATTCCCGCGCCCCTAGCAGCTGGGGGGATCCTTCTCGTTTTAATCAGCACCCTTACGTTTGGAATTATGCAGTTGTCGACTCCCGCTTCTCTCTGGCTGGACCGTGCCCCGGAAGCCTTACAACAGGTAGAACGTAAAGTTCGGACCATCAAAACTTCGGTTCTGGAAATGGGGAAAGCGACCCAAGCACTGGAACATATGGCGAGTCTTTCGGAATCCCGGAAAGCCTCAAAAATTGAAGTGAAAACGAACAGTTTGGGAGGTCTCTTGATCGATTGGACCACGGAATTTATTCTGGGATTGGTCTCAACCATGATTTTACTGTATTTTTTTCTTGCTTCAGGCGATTTATTTCTGGAAAAACTCGTGAAAGTTCTTCCACGGTTTTCGGATAAACGACGAGCAGTGGAAATTGTCCGTGGAATAGAGGGAAATATCTCCAGTTACCTTGTCACGGTGACCAGTGTGAATGTCGGTCTTGCGTTGGCGACCAGTTTTGCCATGTATCTCCTCGGCATGCCTAACCCGTATTTATGGGGCGCCATGGCGGGTATTTTGAATTTCATCCCCTACGTGGGAAGCATTATCGGTTTAGGCGCGGTGACGCTGGCAGCGACCATCACATTTGAACATATGAACAACGTGGCTCTGGTGTCCGGTACGTATTTATTTCTGACAGCTATTGAAGGAAATTTTATCACACCCCATTTATTGGGACGAAAACTGACATTAAACCCCGTGATAATTTTGGTGAGTGTCCTGTTCTGGGGCTGGTTATGGGGAGCCGTCGGGGCGCTCCTGGCTGTCCCTTTTGTGGCATCCTTTAAAATTATTTGCGATCAAATTGAACCGCTCAATACAATTGGAGAATTTTTAAGTCGCTGAGTTTACAATGGCAGGAGCACATTTCCCTTCTGCTCGAAATAACCTGTCGGGATGATGAATGCTCATTATCCCTCAAGAAAGAGTGACCCATGCCGGCTTGGGTTGTAAATTGGCTGACTAAACTTCGATCGAGTCTTTGGCTCATACCCACGTGTATGACCATTGCCGCCATTTTTCTCTCGTTGGCCGTTCCGTATTTGGACGAGTTTTTTTCTCCCGAGAAATTTGACGCTCTTTGGTGGCTCAGCAATATGGGGCCGGAAGGAGCGATGACTCTGCTTTCGACCATTGCCGGTTCCATGATTACCATTGCCGGTGTGGTGTTTTCCATCACTATTGTGGCTCTCACTCTGGCTTCGGCCCAATTCGGTCCCCGGTTGCTTGGAAACTTTTTGAGGGACCGAGGTAATCAAATTGTGTTGGGAACGTTTGTGGCGACGTTTCTGTATTGCCTGCTTGTCTTACGAACCATCCATATGGATCCCAATGGGTATACCCCATATTGGGGAACCTTGATGGGCCTCATTTTGGCTGTGTGTAGCCTAGGGGTATTGATTTATTTCATGCATCATATTGCTATTTCCATTCAGGCGCCGAATTTGATCGCTGCGGTCTATGGGGAATTGGAAGAGGACCTGACAAGGCTTTTCCCAGAGCGTTTAGGAATGCCGGAGGGGAATGAGGCGAACAAAAACATTATTCCGCATCTCATGGCCAGAATTGAAAAAGAGGGGATGGTAATAAAGGCCGAAGTTGGGGGTTACCTGCAGGCAATTGAAAATGATGGCCTTATGAAGATCGCCCGTGAACAGAATTTAGTGATATTTCTTCATTATCGACCGGGGCATTTTATCACAAAGGGAGCATCGTTAGCCAAAGTAGTGGCACTTGGGCCAATGACAGATGTCGTGTCTCAACATATCAATATGCAAATGATCTGTGGAACTAACCGCACCCAGGAACAGGATATTGAGTTTTCCGTGCTTCAGCTCGTGGAAGTGGCCGTGAGGGCACTTTCGCCTGGAATAAATGACCCCTTTACGTGCATAAACTGTATTGATCATCTTAGCGCAATTTTATGCCAGCTTTGCCAACGAAAAATTCCTTCCCCTTTCCGGTACGACCGGGATGGGGTCCTTCGGGTCATTGCTCCGGCTGTGACGTTTGAAGGGGTGGTGAATGCGGCGTTTCATCAAATCCGACAACACGGAAAAGGTAATGTGGCAGTGGTCATCTCTCTGTTGGACGGCCTGGGACGTATGGCAGAAGATGTGGTCCGACATGAGGATCGTGAGGCAATCCTTCGTCATGTCGAAATGGTCCAAAGAGCGAGCCGGGAATCCATCCAGCAAAAAATAGATTTAGAGGTCGTGGAGGATCGATGCCGCCAGGTCATGGCTTTGTTACATAAGAGAGTCACCCGGAGTTTTCTTTTGATGGACAAAATGTTGAATCTCCTTCGCTAATTCTATTTCCTATCTCCTCCCCCTGTGCTTGTGCCCCGGATATTGGTCCTTTTTCGACTTTTCCAGTTGGCCGGAAAAAGTTTTGTATATTGCTATGAAACTCTAGAAAGTAGTTAATGAACGAATGAAATGCACTGTTCTTAAGATAAGAAATGAGCCCCCCTCTCATTTCATACCCATAAAAGGAACATTATGTTGAAAACGTTATTGGAAATGCGAGGTTATCGACTGCGAGCGATCGATAAGGATCTTGGAAGTGTCGATGATTTCTATTTTGACGACCGGTTATGGAAAATCCGATATCTCGTGGCAGATACAGGGAATTGGCTCCCGGGTAGAAATGTGCTTATCGGTCAGGAAGCCCTTGAACGGTCCGATTGGGAAAATAAGGTTTTTCTCGTGACCCTGACCTCCGCAGAAATCGAAGACAGCCCGGGAGTAGAAACCGACTTGCCATTTTCGCTTCAAAAAGAAAAGGAATTACGCATGTTTTTCAATTGGAGAGATTATTGGGACGATGATGTTTTTCTCCAGCCTGCCGGCCTCACTCCGATGAGTGTGCCTGGCGGAGAAGCCATCGAACCATCGTTCAGAAAGGAAAGGCATTCCTCCGGGACATTGGATGGAAATCCATATCTGCGGTCTGCCGCTGAGGTTCAGGGATATTACATCGGCGCCATGGATGGAGAGATCGGCCATGTTGACGATTTTATCGTAGAGGATATTTCATGGGACATCCGATACCTGGTAATCGATACCCATAATTGGTTGCCGGGGAAGAAAGTTCTCATGGCCCCCCGGTGGGTGAATTCTATTGATTGGAGCAATCACACGGTTGACGTATCCATGAATCGGGAAACCATTGAAAGGAGTCCTGAGTATGATCCAAACAAGCCCATCAATAGAGAATATGAAGTGCGGATGTATGATTTTTACGGAAAACCTCACGATTGGGAATGAATGAAACTTGCCGCACTTTAAAAAAATGGATCAGTCAATGCGAAATATTATTATGAACATTCCTATTCCCACCGCTCTTGTTGGAGTGGGTTTATACTGGTTATGTAAAAATTCTTCGCAAGGTTCTCTCACGTCACTACGGTCCGAGGGAAGTGAATCTTCTCCTTGGTGCAAGCAGGAAAATGGCCATACTCCGATAAAAGAACAAGTCAAAGAGCAATTGGAAAAGGCGACGGATACGGTTGAGGGCCAATTGACAGAGTGGAAGGTTCAGGCGAGGCAACAGGCCTACGAGTGGAAGAAAGGGACCGAGCAAAAAATGGACAATGTCAAGGCATATATTGCAGAAAAAAGGATGGTTGCACGAGGAGAATTCAGCCGGCTTTTGGATGCCCATCCTCTCGCTGTCGGAGCAGGCATGGTCGCACTCGGCGTAGCCGTCGCAGCGGCGATACCCGTGAGTCGAAAAGAAGACGTATGGGTGGGACCTTCTCGTGAAAAAATGGTGGAATCTGTGAAAACGGCAGTTGGAGCGACGGCCGAAGATGTGACACAGAAAGCTGGGCAGGTCGTAAAGAAGGCCTTGCAGAATAAAGAATATCCACCTTCCTAATGTCCAAACACTCAATATCATGCCATCATGAAGAAAGGAAATACATGGAATCCTATGTCAAAAGAATTTTGCTGTTCGCATGTTTTGCCGGGTCTCTGTTTCTTGCCCTGGGTTGTGAACAAGAAGGCCCTGCTGAACGAGCAGGCGAAAAGGTAGATGAATCAATGGAGAAAGCCGGAGAAAAGATGGAACAGGCCGGAGAAAATATACAGGATTCGGCCAATTAGAAATCTCCAAATCCTGACGAAGGCATTGTTGTTTCTCCATTTTTCCTTATTTGAAAGAAATTTTGTCCATTGTATGAAATGGGTTGAAAAGGCAACACTGAATTATGAATTGAGGTAATGTTTGCGGGGGAGTGATTATGTCATTGAATTCCAGAATTTTCATCTTACCCTGACGGAAAGGAGAAATGATGACCACTGCCAATGCCAAAAAATGTGCTCACCCTTCCTGTTCATGTGAAGCCCCGCCAGGGAAGGAGTTTTGCTCGGAAAATTGCTCGTCTTCCCAACCTTCAAAGGGCGGAAAATGTCAGTGCGGACATTCCGGATGTGGGCACGGAGGTTAGCAGCACGAATGCCCAGAATACGAAGGTTGTTTCTTTGGGGTTGAGCGGGAAATTTTAATGTGAAGGAGGCGAACATGACTATCCCCAAACACGAGGAGAATTGGTACCTGAAGTTAAAAATTATCACAATATTTGCTGTTCTAATGGGAGTTCCGGGATTTGCTGTTGGTAGCGATCTCACCGGTCATACTGCCGAACACGACCGATCGGCAACCACTCAAATACAGAAAGATCATCAATTAGACAAAGGTCATCGACTCATTGAAGGAGTGGTTGAGGAAGTGAACGAAAATACGATACGGGTCGATGCGGGAGAGGCAGGAGAGTTAGCTCCCCGGTATCTGAATTTGAGTAATTCCAAGAAGAAAGAAAATTTCAAAATTGGAGACATGGTTCAGATCGAGGTTAACGCTCAAAATAAGGTGGTGAATTTTCGACCGATTCAAATGGAGGGAACAAAGCATTAATCAATACCTATGAATCTGAATGTTGAAAAGGGGGATGCACATTCCATCAATATGGCAAATAAGTCATTCCCGATGAACAAACCATTCCTACCCTACTGGTAGGAAACAAAGGAGAATTACCTATGTTAAGTTGGGCCATTACATTTCTAGTTATTGCTCTCATTGCAGGAGTGGTCGGCTTAACGGGTGTGGCAGGTACAGCGACCAACATTGCCTGGGTGTTATTTGTCGTATTTTTGATAATTTTTGCCTTGAGTTTTATTACCGGAAAAAGACCTCCGGCCTAACGGGAGGATTGAAGGAAACCAAACCCGTCATGAATTAGAAGCGTCTCACTATTGGGGTGATGGAGGTTTGGCGACTGCAAAACGGTTGAATTTAGCTGAAAAAGTTCTACAAGAGAAAACATGAAGCACTGGCCGGGGAAACTCATTTGGTTTCAATCATGATTATGGTCATTACCCCTGATGAGGCCCTTCGCAGCGCGATAGTGCTTCACTTTCAAGAAAAGGATTATGCATGTTCTACACCGGAACATCGGCAGGATGTGCATGCACTGGTGGCAAAACATGCCCCGGAAGTCATCGTCCTGGACATGTCCATTGCCGATCCCAATGGGGTAACCCTCTTGAAAGGTCTGCGTGCCACAGGTTTTGGCGGAAAAATTATCGTGATCAGTGGACCCTCCAATCGCCCATTAATGGTTAACATGCATCATCACAAGGTCGATCAAGTCATGAGGAAAACTCCAACCGATCCAATTGGCCCTTTTATCGATCAACTGGAAAGCATTATCCGAGTGATGTTTCGTGAGGAAATATCCTGAAAACCCATATGAGCATGGCGGTGGATAGTTCTGTCAACATGGAAAGGATTGAGAAGACCGGTTTACGGGTTTAAGACGGAAAAAGGAATAAAAAATGATTCCACGGGCAGTTCCCACGTGAACGGTCCAGGTGATAGGTATCCCCGTATTATATTTTCCCAATCGATAATGGAGCGAGAAAAGGGTTCAGTGATGACCAGGCCAATTTGGAAAGGGCACATTACCTTTGGTCTGGTCACCATTCCCGTTGTCGTTCATTCAGCTGAAAAACAATTTGACCTGCATTTCCGGTTATTGGATAGCCGGAATCATGCCAGAGTGCGATATGAACGTGTGAACGAGGAGACGGGTGAAGAGGTGCCATGGCAGGACATTGTGAAAGGGTTTGAATACGAAGAGGGTCGGTATGTTCTGTTAAATGATGCCGATTTTGAAAAAGTTGCCATTGAAGTGAATAAATCAGTTGAAATCGAAAATTTTGTCAATGGAAAAGATATCGGCTACGAGTACTTTGATAAACCCTATTATCTTGTTCCCGACAAAAAGGGTGAAAAAGTATATGTGCTGTTGCGGGAAGTGCTTCGTCGGAGTGGCAAAATCGGGATTGCCAAAGTCGTTATCCGAACACGCCAGTATTTAGCCGCGCTTATTCCTCAAGGACAGGTTCTGTTGCTGGAGCTTCTACGATTTTATCAAGAAATCCGCAATGTGAAAGAATTGGATGTGCCGGGGGCGAGTATGAAATCCTATAAAATTTCAGAAAAAGAATTGACTTTGGCCCAACAGTTGGTGGAATCCATGAGCACCAAGTGGGAACCCCAGTGTTATCAAGATGATTACCGTGATGCCTTGTTGCAATGGATCGAAAAGAAATCGAAAAATGCCCAGTCACGAACATCCGTCCCCCCTGTCGCCAAAGAAGAGAAATCAGGTTCAGGACAAGTCGTTGATATCATGTCCTTATTAAAGAAAAGCGTTCAAAAGGCCAAATCCTCCGGCCCTGCCAAAAAACGTAAATCCGCCCCCACTCGAAAATCCCGTAAGGCCAGTTAAAGTCCCTTTCATCGCTAATTGCTCGCCTGACTAAGCAGAAGGGTCTTTATTTCAGTCCTTCAAGACGAAGACACTCAAGGCTGCTCGCAGGGAGTCACAAACATGGGATTAAAGGAATATCAGGGTAAACGGCAGTTTGAGAAATCCCCGGAACCTCGTGGGACGATCTTCCGGAAAAAGGGGTTTTCGTTTGTTGTCCATAAGCATGCGGCAAGCCGGTTGCATTATGATTTCAGGCTCGAACTGGACGGTGTATTAAAAAGCTGGGCGGTTCCGAAAGGTCCCAGTTTACATCCTTCCCTCAAGCGTCTGGCCGTTCATGTTGAGGATCACCCTGTCAAATATGGATCCTTTGAAGGATCCATTCCCAAAGAAGAATATGGCGGAGGGACCATCATGATATGGGATCGGGGACAATGGGTCCCCCAAGGAAATCCCCAACAATCCTACGACCGGGGACGATTGAAATTTCTTCTAAAAGGCCAAAAGCTGAAAGGGGGATGGAGCCTGATTCGGATGAGAGGGGCAAAAGCCAAAGAAGAAAAAAACTGGTTGCTGATCAAAGAAAAGGATTCGGTAGCCCTCAAAGGGAAACATTCCGATATTATTGACATAGCCCCCGTGAGTGTTGCCACCGGACGATCACTGGAAGAGATTGCCGAGGTGAATCAGAAAAGAAGCAGGCAGAAACCAGGTTGCCAACCAAAGTCGAAAAACAGTTCCACAAAAAGCGGTTCCTCCCGTATGGCTCCACGGGGGAATGTGATTTCCGGAGCTTCCCGCGTCCCTGATCCGTCAGACCTTCCTTCCGCCGTGTCCTCTTCCCAACCCGCATCCTTTCATCCCCAGTTGGCGACATTGGTCAAAATTGCTCCACAAGGAGAGGATTGGCTGCACGAGATCAAGTTCGATGGGTATCGTATTGTCAGCATTGTGAACAACGGAAGAATTCACCTGTTGACCAGAAACGGAAAGGATTGGACAAAAAAATTTCCCGACATTACTGAAGCGCTGAAGGCATTGCCAATTCAACAGGGCATCCTTGACGGGGAGGTTGTCGTACTTCGATCGAACGGCACCTCCGATTTTCAGGCCTTGCAAAATGTCTTGAAGGGTGAAGCCTCCGACCCTCTGGTCTACTTTGTCTTCGATCTGCCCTACTGCGAAGGGTATAACCTGTGTCGGACCCCGCTCCTCCAGCGAAAAGAATTGCTATGGGAATTAATCAAATCTATGCCGGAGGGGACGGCCTTGCACGTCCGATACAGCGATCATATTCAGGGTCATGGAAAACGTGTATTCGAACAGGCCTGCCGACGGGCTTTGGAAGGAATTGTCAGCAAATATGCCATGAGTCCCTATCGCCAAGCTCGTTCAAAGCAATGGGTCAAAGTCAAATGCCACCATCGGCAGGAATTTATCATCGGCGGGTATACCATCCCTTCGGGATCCAGAACATTTTTCGGAGCACTGCTATTGGGCTACTTTGATAAGCGGGGACATTTACAATATGCGGGACGGGTGGGCACCGGCTTTACCCACCAACGGCTTAAACGTGTTCATGCGCTTCTGGCCAAGCGGCCGCAGTCTCATCCTCCATTTGCCCGGTTGCCTTCCGAAAAGGACATTCGGGAGGTGCATTGGGTACACCCTGACCTTGTCGCCGAGGTAGAGTTTTTTGAATGGACACGTGACGGGATGCTGCGCCATCCTTCGTTTGTTGGTCTCCGTGAGGATAAACCGGCAGAAGAAATCATCAAAGAAACTCCACACCTTATGAACAAGAGTTTTTCCGAACCACTCGATTCTTCCAGCCGGCGTTCCAATTCCTCGCCGGATATCTCTACGGAAAACCCGGAACTTGCGCTTACACATCCTAAAAAGATCCTCTATCCTCAACAGGGCATCACGAAACGTAATCTGGCGGAATTTTATCAACAGATTGCCAAGTGGGTGCTGCCTCATGTGGCCGGCCGTCCACTAACGCTGGTGCGGTGTCCTCGGGGATCTGAACAAAAATGTTTCTACCAAAAACATGCCTCGGGATCTCTTCCGGATTCCGTACACCGCATTCTGATCCGGGAAAAAGAAACGAACGCAGAAAATACATTTTTGGTGATTGATGACGTGAAGGGGCTGATCGCATTGGTGCAAATGGGCGTATTGGAAATTCATCCCTGGGGATGCCGGAAGGATCGGACGGATCGACCCGATCGTCTCGTCCTCGATCTGGACCCCGGTCCCGGCGTGAAGTGGGAACAGGTGGTTGAAGGCGCCTTTATGTTAAAAAATCGTCTCTCAGGAGATGGGATAGAAAGTTTTGTGAAAACCTCAGGAGGAAAAGGATTGCATGTCGTGGCCCCCTTGACACGCCGTATCACATGGGACCAGTTAAAACATTACTCTCACAGACTGGCGATGGAAATTGCCCAGGCGCACCCCTCGGGATTTGTGGCGACGATGAGTAAGGCCAAACGAAAAGAGAAAATATACATTGATTATCTGCGTAACAGCTTCGGGGCGACTTCTATTGCCACCTATGGCACCCGAGCTCTCCCGGGAGCGCCTGTTTCCACTCCCGTGAGTTGGGATGAACTCTCTTTCATCTCCGGCTCACAGTTCTTTACTCTTACCACTCTTCCTCATCGACTTCAGACTCTTAGGGCAGATCCATGGAAAGGATTTTTTGATCTTCGGCAGACGCTATCCCGATCTCTTCTCTGATTCCTAATAAACGGGTCTATGCGCTTGCGGGAAGAGTTGCTTTCCCATGCCGTTCATTTCTTCTTTCGAGCACGAGTCTCGGCGGCCTTCTTGGCAGAGGCGGATTTGGCGGATTCCGACCGTGAGGCAGAAGCTTTGCCGCCTATTTTCCCGCCTTTTTTGGCCGGAGCGGTATTCATCCCTTTTTCTCGACCGGATCCCCCTGGTTTCTTTCCTCCACCGGTCATTTTGTTCACCGTAGCCCATGCACGTCGTTCCGCTTCGTCCTCCGATATGCCTCGTTCTTTATATCCTTCTTCAATTTTTTCCGCCTGACGTATTTGCTTTCCGGTGTATTTGGATTTGTCTCCTCTCGGCATTTTCACCTCCTAAAATAGGAAAATCGTAACACTTAGTGCAGAGATTAAATGAGGATTGATATGGAATCCAAGCATTATGGAATGATCAGTGTTGCTGTCCAAGGGTATCGGCCGAATAGGCTTCGCGTTGGCCCATCGGTTCGGGTTCACCCTCCGTCGTGTCTACCCGCGTCTGTCGTTCCATTTCCGAGTTAATTTCGGCCCCGATCATGACGATGAATGCGGTCAGCCAGAACCACATCAGCAGAATGACGGCCGCGCCGAGTGACCCGTACGTCTGGTTGTAACTACTGTAATCATTTGCATAAATGGCAAAAGCCGACGACCCAATTATCCACATCAGCGTGGCGATTCCGGCACCCCAAGACACCCATTGCCATCTCGGGTAATTCCGGCAGGGCGCATACCGGTACAGGATGGCCAATCCTCCCATGACGATCACGGCCAAGAGCGGCCAACGACTGAGAGAAAAGAACGTTTGTATTCTCTGGTCGAATCCCAGCATTCCCAAAACCGCCGGCAGCAGGGTAATGAGAAAGAGAGTCAGGATGACAAAAATAAGACTTCCCATCGTCAGCCCTAACGCCAGCGCGGTAACTTTGATGAAACTCCGTTCTTCTTCTTCATTGTAGGCAATGTTCAAGGACGTGATCATTGCAGACATGCCTTTGGAGGCGCTCCAAATAGCAAAGAGTAATCCCCCGATCGCTCCAAAACTTAACGCCGATTCACCGCTGGTCGAAATGCTTGTCAGCTGCTCTTCGATCAAGGTTTGGGCGTCTTGCGGGAGAAAGGAACTGAGAGAAGTAATCTGTTGCTGAACATCAGAGACTTCGGTAAACAATCCATACAGCGAGACCATGGCCGCCAGAGCCGGAAAGAGCGCGAGGACGGCATAAAACGCTACTCCCGCGGCGACAATCGAAACGTTATCCTGTGAAATCTGATCCTTTACGCGTAGGAGGATGTCCCACCACCCCGTATTGGGGATTTGACCGGGCTGAGTCGCATTCCGGCCTCTTGTGCCGAATTTCTTTTCAGCTGTGGCACGGGACATATTATCTCCTCTTGTTGTGAAATTTTGTCCGGATAGTAAATTTCATGGATGGGAGTGTTGAATAATTAAGATTGTCAAGGACAAATTTGCCCAGGATTAGATGACTCATCAAAGGCTCCGGGTCGGTTCAAAAAAGCATGCCCTGAGTCTTCCCGAAGAGTCCGTTCAGCAAGGCCGCAACCGTTTCTACGCGCGGAGCGTACGCGTAGTACGTGAGCACGGAAAAATGGCGAGAACGCCGCTGGCGGCTTTTTTCAACAGACCCATGGATGAAATGGGACCCGACCTGAATATTTCAGTCAGTCTTCACATATCAATACTGACCATGGGACGAGCCGGCTCATGCAACCGTGAATGTGGCTTGCGTTCTATCTCAGGCCGACCTGTTCTTTTATCGCTTCGCCAGCTGCCCGCTGCGCCTCACTAGCGGCTTCTTTGGCCATGGGCATGATCTCCTTGGCGGTTGCCTTGGCTTCCTTCAGCAACCGGTCGCGTGTATCACCCATCCATTGATCTTCCTTTTCAGACCGGGGCAGGGAAAGGCCGATAGCAATTCCAAGGGCAAATGCCATGGCCCCGATCGCCAGAGGGCTCTCCTGTATATACCCGTACACTCCATCCTTTATGCGTTCGCCCTGCTCGCGTGTGCGTTCCCGAATTTCATCAGGCCGGTGTGACGCCTTTCCTTTCCAGTCTTCCAATGATTCTTTTGCCTGGTCTGTCCATTCGAATAGCTGTTCTTTTGCCTGTTGCCCCGAGGCCTGTGCTCTAATTTTCATAGCGTCCAGGGATCTTCCCCGGCGGGATGGTTTTCTGGGAATGCGTCCGGCTTTAATTTCGGGAGCATATTCCGGCCACTCTTCATAGGGATCAAGGGAATAGTCATCGCTATATCGGTCCCTACCAAATCTGCTTCTGGCTGATGAGGAATTGGCTGCTTGTTTCATCATCCATAGGAGACCCATGCCAATGAGGGCGGTAGGTAAGGGATTGTTCAGGACCCTTTCTACCAGGATGGATTGCCATTGGTTCACCTTCGTCCGGGCATTTTCCTTTGCTGTTTCGACTTTATCCATTGCTGCGTTTTTGACCTGTTCTTTGAGGGTATCCGGAGACAGACGTTGTTGAAGTGTATGAACTGTTTCATCCAGTTCCGCTCTGGTTTCTCGGATTTGTTCGCGAAGCCGGGCAGGATCTTCAATCTTTTTCGTTTCTAACGTATTTAATTGAGCGCGTTGGTCGTCCACTGTTTAGTCTCCTTTACACTGTCTATGGTTTTTTGCGGGGCGGGATTGATGTTCTTCAAGTCGCTGATGCCTTTCTGAATTAAACCGTAACCGATCCCCACGACCACAAGACCGACGATTAGGGCTGAGGCCCATCCGGGTATGACCAACGCCAGACCAAGCGTGGCCGCTGCCACAAGAACCAGCAATCCGGCATAGACCAGCGCCCCTCCTACCGCTAAAAAGGCCACATCCTTGCCTGCCTGTGTGGCTTTTTGCGACATTTCAAGCTTCAAAAGCTGGATTTCCTGTTGAATGAGGATTTTTGTTTCATTTATCAGGTCACGGAAGAGATCACTGAGTGGTCGTTCTTCCTGGTATAAACTCATAACACCCTCCTTCTATGTTCTCCTCAATGTGAATAAAAGGATTTCCCGTTACATGGTTGGCGCGGCAGGGGTCGTTGTTGCCGTGGTTTCTTTCCTCCTGAACGATTCCTGCTGTTCATAGGAAGAGGATTCGTCTATCCCTCGATCTCTGGAACTCTTTAAAAATCTTCCGGCCACAAGCCCCAGCATAAAGGCCCCCCCTAAAAACGCTTCCGGATGGCGGCGGGCAAACATTTCAGTCTCGTTCAGCAATTCCCCGACATCACGGGAATCGAAATATTGCGCCATCCGGTCCATTTGTTCCGCCGCCCGCTCGACATATTGGGCGACACTCTCCTTCTGTTGCTTCCGCAGGGTATGACTCGTTTGTCGGACGGCTTCCGCCAGCCCGCTGAGTTCCCCGACACCCTTTTGTTTCCGGCTTTCGAGTGTGCTCTTTACTTTATCTTGAGCCTGGTTCGCCAATTCGGTGCTTTGCGTTCGAACCCGCTCTCCCACTTCATTCGCTTTTTTTTGAACCTGTTTCCCTATCTCTTTCGCTTTTTCTCTTATGTCATTTGCCATCCCGGTCTCCTTCCATTAAAAAATTCTCTCGAATTATCAACTCCAGCAGTCATCTGCAGCCCAGCCGATAACTTATAAACAACAGGAAGGAAGTCGTGAACTGTCAACAACCCTTAATTTTCGCGAAATATCGAGGGTGCCCTCAGAGTAGTGCGTGCGGCTCTAAGGACACTTGGAGGAGTCTTGAAAAGACTTCTGCCGACTGAGCGAGAATGCGGCCGCAGGGAAAAACGCTACAGATTCCTGGTATGTGTTACAGACTGACCGGCTAATAAAGAAAACCCAACCGGCTTTACTATCCCATGACCCGCGGGAATCTAGAGACGCCGCCCCAACAAATTTTGAAACGGCGGAATTCATTCATAACGAAAAATGGCTGCCAACGACGTGCGGCCTGGCATCTTTTCCTGGGGGAGGGCATAAACCGTGCCTTTTTTAAGTAACGTCTGCACCACCGCAAAATCTAAGATTTCCAGTGATTCAGCGGACTTTCTCGGTTGCGTTTCCACCCGGTTTTGCATGACGTCGATACGCCCCCATTGTTGAATTCCCCGGGCGACGAACAAGGTATCGATTTTTCCCTCGTGGGCTGCTAAAACCACGGTTTTCAGATCATCGGAAGCTTTGGTCGTACCCAAAAACTCTTCACACTTGATTTTAGCCTCTTCTATGCCGTGATCGGCATCCGCTTTCACGACGGGCAAGACCTGCCGGTGCAATTCATGAAGGTTTTTTTCATCAGCATTGCCCGTGACCCCTTCCTCTTTGATATGAGGGTAGGTATTGGCAGCTTTGTAAATCGGAATCAAATATTCCACCCCCGTCAAATATAACCGTGCCTGCGCATCGTGAAGGAACTCATGAAGACCTTTTGCCACCTGTTGGAAAAATTTGGTAATGCGGGATTTAGCTTCGTCATCCCCACCGCCCTGTCCATGAAACATGGCGGCCCGCTGGTCGCCGGCAATGGGAGCTTTGGTATGCCATTGCAACGATTGCTCCCCGCCTTCGGTTTGCTTGGCTTCCTCCATACTGAGGGGAATGTTTGGTATGCACAATTCCTGCAAGCCATCCTGTGAACCCTGGAAGAACCGGATATGGTTCTGACTGAGCGCGAGAAGATAAAACGTTCCTCCATACATGAACACGGGCAGGATGGGCTTCAGATAAAACCGGGATTCCACCATCGTGAGTTCGGGAAGACTGAGAGGCAGATGAAAGACACGGTACCAATCCTTCGCCACATACATAGCCAGCCCCTGATCCTGATGCCGCCAGAATTGCTCATCCTCCAGGAGCTTTGAGAGAGGGGCCAGCCAGGTCCGAGCGTCTGTGTTCCTGATGCCCTGGTCCGTCAATTGCTGTTCAGTCTTTTTGAGAAGATTTTTCAAGCGGATCGGGTCTTGTCGGATTTCCGGACCTGCGGGATGGGTCGGCATGTATAAGGACACACATGGACTTTCTTTTTGTTCAAGGAGATCCTGTAGATCGTTTGTGGTGATTGACATGGGGTCCCTTTCGATGGCTCAGAGATGGACGGCTGCCCAAATATAATTTTCAGCGTAACACGGAAAATTTGCGTAGAAACCTGTTAATTTCCCTGAAGTCTTTTCTCCCCATCACCTGATGCTTAGTTATGTGGGGTACGGTGGGATAGCACTGTTCAATTTCACATTGTAGGTGGTAAATAGGACAGCAGACTCAGTTTGTGTTTGCCAGTTGCTTCTTTCGGGCGTTCTGGAGCGCGTCCACCATCCCCCTACACCGGGCACTATCGTCAGCCATTCCAAACTCTGGAGAGGGAAAAGTGGGTTCGACAGAAAATTCCGGATTCGAAAAGGTGCCCGTGACATGTAAGGGGCCCCGTGAACTCATGATGGTAAAGTCCTTAGGATATGGCTCTACGGTCAGATTTAATTTTTCCTGGCGAAGATCGATCGAGCCGTGACCTTTGAATTTGGTGTCTTGGGTATCCAGTAAGAAGGGATGGATGGTTACAATACCACTGCGGGCCTGCAAGTCGGTATAGGCACACTCTATCTTGACACGCGTATCCGTGCTCAGGAGTACTGCCGCTGCTTCGCTGAAGTCCATTCCGGCCAACTCCACGAGCAGGGCATCAATTTTCCCTCCGGTCATGGTTAAAAACAGACCGCCGTCCGCAGAGCCCAACCACTCCGCCAACGATTCTCCGCGCATCCACAATTTCGCCCGTCCGCCGATGTTGCCAAACGAATCATCAGCCACGTCGAAGCGGGCAAGCAGTCGGCTGAGGTTCACATGATCAACATCCGTATGCAGTTTCGCCTGGATGGGATCTTCACGGGCATTTACCTCAAGTTGCATGGACACGGTTCCGGTAGCCACGCCGAAATCCAGTCGATCCATCTGTAGATGTCCGTCTTCAATCGTCAAATTCAGGGCAAAATCATTGAGCGGAAGGTCCGGTGCCTTAACATCCGTCGCCACATATTCAACTTCTGCATCCAGTTTCCGGAGTTGGGTGAAATCCATGGGTTTTTCCGGTAACACCGTCTGACGATTTTCGGCTTCCTCGGCGCGGGCTTTCTGTGCCTTTGAAGCGGTTTCCTCAGGATCCGGCGGTGCACCGATCAGCCCGGCCAGATCATCGAAATCCAGTTTGCGTGAGTGAAGGCGAGTCGAGACCATGGGACGGTCGCTGCCTGTCATAACCTGCAGGGTGCCGGCGACATCGCTGTCTCCCACCGTTCCGCTCAGGTTCTGCAGAGAGACCGTTTGTCGGTTTTCCGGCCCTTGCTTCCGGTGAAGCAGAGCTTCTAACTTAAAAGGGGGAAGATGCGGCAGGGGAATACCTAAGGCATCGCCTAAACGAGCCGGATCCGGTCCTTTCACCCACACTTTTCCCTTAAAGGCTGACAGGGGAAATATATCTCCTATCGTAGCGTCCAGTCCGATATCGGTGTCGTTTACGGAAAATGTTGCCTCCAGCGGCATCGCCTGATAGTCCCTCCAGGCTTTCTGAATGGAGCCCGTTGCTAGGCGTATATCAACAGGATTTCCACGATATTCTATGGTGCCGTTTACCTGAATGCCGGAGCTTTCCGCCCGGACCTGTAAATCCGACTTGGCCTGTAAGTCGGGATCATCATAGCGTATCCGCATTTCGTCGAGGCGCAACCGATTAACCAGGGCCTCCATCTCAAACGGATAGTTCACGTTGCGCTCTGCAGACGAAAGACTCAAGGCGAGACGGCCGCTCACCGTTCCCAAGCTATCGGATTCGTTCCCCAGCGCCTGCATGGCCTTATCCAGATCCACCCGTTGGATATCGGTCTCAAGACGGGAGGGCAGCGATGGATCGCGCAAATCCAGCAGTGCCGATGTCGTTATCGTGCCTTCACCGATTTCCACTGTCAGCGGGGAGATGCGAAGCAGGCAATTCTCGATTCCTGTCACCATGGAAACATCCTCTAACGTGACATTCGGGAACACCAGGTTTCCGACAGAAATCTCGAGAATGCCTTCTAGATGCGTCAGCCAGTCGGGGATGTGTAAGCCTCCCCTTTTCTGTGTTCCGGGTTGTCGTGCCGGAGATTCTCCGATGCCGGACAGGGGTACCAGCGAAACCACATTGAATGTTCCCGAATGCACGGTTGCTGAAAAACGGGTCCTGTCACCCGGGTCAATGGTAGCCGCTGCGGCAAAATCGCTGTGGCCCATGACGCCCGACAGGTTGTCCAGTGTCCAGGTCCGTGACCTCTTAGACAGTTTTCCCTTTACTGCAATCGGTTCCAATGCCGGAATTTTCATGTCAAACAGAGACGCGACAGTGGACGGGGCATCGCTGTGAAGGGAAACTGACAGATCCATCCACATGGGCGGCCAGGCGGGCTCAATCATTGCAGAAAGCGCAGCCGTCGTGTTGAGCAGTTGTAAATCGGCAGAGAGCGGTGTTTGTGGGGCATGATCGGGTGAAGGCTCGAGTAGAGTGTCGACGGTAGGCCCCGACACTGTCAGTGTCAGCGGTTCGTTGCGTAAAACTCCTTTGGCTTTGATGACCATGCCATCCGATATGTTTTCATCCATGTGCGCCAGGATCTGGGTGTTTGTGGAAGGATCTGTATAGCGAATATCGAAAATTTCGATGTCCAGCGTGCTCCACTCAACGACATGGATTGGTGTATGGGGACTGGTTCCCACCGGGGAGCCTTTTTTTTGATCTGGTGGAGGTACCATGTGTATGTTCATCGCAAGGTTCATTTCAAGATTGCCGGGAAGGTCTTGCATGGCGTTCGATCCGGATGTGAATGCGTTGGCGATCTTAATCATGTTTGAAGCGTCTTTGTTTTCAGCTCGCAGGTGAACTTGCCCTTTTGCCAGATTTTCTTCCACGGATATCTGCGTCTCGATGTTGAGCTGAATACCCGCCATTTCCGCCGATAGGGGTTTTATGATGAGCCTCTGGTCTTCCAACCTCAAGGCGATATCGGCATTGTGTACCGGCACAATTCCTGTTTCGATCAGATCGGCTCGATATGTAAGACTGGTTTGCCAGGCGGCCTGGCCGATACTATTCAAGATATTGCCGATTTTTACGGTCCATGGTTCCGGGTTTGGTTGTTGAGGAACGTATTCCTGAAGTTGTGCCATATCCAGTCGTGTGGAAGAGAGCTGCCCTTCAATCCGGACAGGATTGGCCTCGGGAATGAATTTCAAGGTACCCGTCACATCGCTTTCCTTGACGATGGCTTTCAGGTCATTAACCGCCCATTCTTCATTAGCCAGCAGAAGACGGCCCGCTAATTGATATGTGGGAAAGGCCGGGAAGGCGGTGTCGATTACCTCATTCCATCGGGAGAGGTCTTTGCCCTCCAACAGGATTTGTAGCTCTGCCCTCTCAGGAGAGACCAGTGCATCAATTTCTCCTTCAACATGCAATTTCGTCTGAACGGCGTTGATGAGTAACGCCAACTGAATAGGATTGTCGTGTGTAGGTGTTGCCGGTGACGCCGGCCTTGCCGACAATTCAATCGTGACCGGTTCTCCGGCAAGGTGTCCACCCCCATTGGCCATCACACCGCCTTGAACCATGCCGGCTTCTCTCCTTCCGGCATAGAACGACAGGGCAAGAAAGATATCCTTGCGAGGATCAAGATAGGTCATTCTTCCCCCTTTGACTGTCACGGAATTAATTCGTGGCCAAGCAAACGTTGCATTGTCCTGCTGCCGGTCGTTTTGTGGATTATCCGTGGAAGAATTCCCGTTATTCGTTTCCGCCCAATTGCTCTTGCCGTGACCAGACCGTTCCAGATGTACAACTGGTGCGGTCGCTTGCAGGTCGGTGATGAGCGGATCGCCTCTCAGAATATTCATGAGGTCGATCTCTACCTCCACAACGTCCACCGACGCCAGGTAAGGATCTGCTGCCCAGGACGGATTCGCGACCCATAACTTTTCAACTCGTAACCGGGAAATACGCCCTGGGTCTACCTTCAATGCGCCGATAGTCACCTGTTGACCCAGAGATTCCGTCAGCCTGGATTCAGCGAAATGAAGAAACCATTGGGAGTTCAGCAGCATGATTCCTCCTGCAACAGGTATGACAATCACGCATGCGAGGAGGATGATTGAGGTGAGAAGTTTCCCACTCCACCCTTGCTGTCTCTCTTGTTGCTTCATGAAATATCACCCGCTTTCATTCCGGAAATGGGGGCCCATGAAAAGATGTTTGCTTAGGATTGCCATTCGGCACAATGTATCTGGTATGTTTCTGTATCTCCATTGAGAATGATCTTTTCAAGGATTCATATGAGCCATTTCTCCTCCTTTTCCTTTTCCGATGGGTGGCGGCATGTTCCTGCTGTATGCCTGCTAGTTTTTGTATTGGCGACGTTCGGATGTGGCTCTCCGCTCGGCCATGATGCAGAGGTGTCGGATAGGAACGAATATATCGCCGCCAGAGTAAAAGTCGCTCTTATACAGGAGGGGTTGGATGCGGCTCCTATTGACATCGTAGTCCGAAATGGGGTGGTGACGTTGGAAGGGTTCGTGGAAAAAGAACCACACCGAAAAGCGGCGGAAAAGGCCGCAATCAATGTATCCGGGGTGGATTCCGTTCTCAATAATATTCAAGTCAAATGACATGCCTGTTCTCAGGGTATCTTCCGCTGTGACAAGGTCTCATTCCCTCATATGGTAAATTGAAAACTACACCGTGACTCGCGCGCCCATCGCCTTTCGCCGTTCAAACGGAGGCATCATCGTCTCGAGAGATAACTTAATTGTCGCGTTGGGAACGAGGAAGGGGAGGCTTTAGCAATCAACGAGAGTGAATAGGGAAAATCCCAGATGGAGTGTGGTTTCCGATGATGTGGAAAGCCTCGTGGGATGATCCGGATTCCTGAAACCTCCTCGTCAAGACCGGCCATTCCTCTGATTCCAATTGATGATCGACTCTGAGACGCCAATCATGGTCTGTGCCTCAAGCTGGAACTGGAGGAATGCAGGGGTCCTACTTCCGGCGCGATGATGTCAATCAGAGAACATGGCCCTTGTGCGCGAACTCCCATTTGCCCTCCATTCCAGGTCAAGGCTCAAACCTTCTTTCTCTTCTATGAGACTATTTCTCATTCAAAGGAATATTGGCAATATCAGCGACTTTATCATTCTGATCTACCAAGAGGGTCACCGGCATGCCTTTTGAAAGCTCCTCCAACTCATTCTGTAAATAATCCCAGACCGGTAATGTCAGGGATTTCTTGTTTTTGGTGTGAATCGTTAGGGATTTCTTATCTGGTGTTTCCTGGATGACTCCCTCAATATGACGATAGACATTATAGGCAGTGGAACGAGCCCAATCGTCCTCGGACGTGACATCCTTGGTTAATGTGGCGCTCGCAATTTTATTGGTTTCATCGATGAGAAACAGTCCCTCGGTGTCGAAGGGAATGGCGGCGACTTCGCTTCTGGCAAGCGGACGGACTGCAAAGGATTGTTCTTTCCCATCTTTCGTTTTAATTATCGCTTGTTCCTGCCCAACCTTGAGCGGTTGCGCAAGTTTGCCTTTGACGACTTGGTGATGACTGTGGCCTTCACCGCCGGTGAGATGGTAATCCACGACGTGATTTTTATCATTCACCATGATGGTGACCTTATCCCCCTGTTTCAGAGTAAAGCCCTTCTCTTTCGCCCTTTCCAGTGACAGATAGCGGGGGCTGATTTCTCCGGTATCTCCGGAATTGACCTTTGCCTGATCGGCTTTCACGCTTTCCACCACACCCTTAATAACCCGATGGCCGGGAAGCAATGTAAATGGTTGTTGCCGGCCTCCATCCATTTTCTCCTGTTCCATGGTGGACTGGGGTTTGGATGTACCTGTAGAGGCTTTATCCCCTCCTGATGCAGCCGTTATCCCCACCAAAAGATACACACATGATCCGAAAAGCACAGTGGTTTTCCAGTTTGAGAAAAATTTTATGGAAAGTGACATAGTTCCTCCTTTCACGTGAAAACAGCTAACAGATAGCCTGTTCCGGTTTCCGGGTTACCTGCATGGAGATTGAGCGGAAGCCGGACAACAAGTCACGAATAAATGGTATTGAAGGTTTAAAGGGCTCAGTAGAAAAAAGGAGACAAAGTCACTGATAGTCCACCTCGCCTCCTTCTTTGAGACCCATTTCGTCTTTTGATCCATTTTCCTTCGATATCTCTCCCTTAACAAAATGATATCTAGAGCGAAGGCTAATGACCATTAAATCGCCAAGACTAATGGGCGTACGAAAACAATAAAATCGATTATTTGAACGATGACCATTAAGACGCCCAGCACTGCGTGTAACACCTTCATAATTCGACCTCCTTATTTTGGGAATGCGGTCACTCCAAAAGAGAAAATGTAAAAACCTCTTGCATATTATGAAAAATTATGAGGGGAATTCCGTTAACCGCTAACTGGTGAAAACCCGTGAATTAGCCATATTTACCCCTAGCGATTACCTTCTTCCCCATTCATTTGGGGATGCATTTCATCCCGCTGCTTCCAAATTCAGACCCACAGGCCGGTGGGACGGTATGTTTCTACGATCCCGATTGATCCGTGGCCCTATTTAATTTTTCGGAAATTGAAAACTACATAAATCAAGGGGAGGGAAGAGGGGATGGAGAGGGAGGGTGGGGAGAGAGGACATACCGGGATGCAATGGCGGCTTTGATGCGAGCCAGACTGTGCCCATGTTCAAGCGGTTCGTTGGATTCTATTTCCCGAATCTCGGAGGCCAGGGTTTTATCTTTAATGCAATCTCGAGCCCAGGAAGAATAATCATGGCGCTTCAAATGATACATCCACGTTTCAGGATCCAGCCCTTCTGCCAGTTGAAGAAAGACCATAAGATTTTGTGCTCGGAGGTTCAATTTTCCTTCCGGACCTTGAAAGTAAAAACTGCGATCAGGTCCTAATTCTCCTTCTGCATACTTCCGACGATGACGTCTCCTCTCGCTCCGATTGGGGTGTATCCGGAATCGAACCGGCAGCGCCCCTCCGTAGCGTTCCCAGAATATTGCCTCCCCCGGTTGGATGTGATGGTCCTCGAAGGAAGGCAGAGAATCCCCCACCGAATTGGTGAAAGCCTCTAATCGCTCGCCTGGAGATTTGCCAATCACCACGACACAGGCAATAGCGGCAAGGGCGTCGGCAGCCATTTGATCGGGATGCACAGTGATCATGAGCAGGGAATGTGGTGATGGGGAGGAGAAAGGGGTATCCAATTCTGCCGGCATCAAATGATGAGTCTCATCCAGTACAATCCAATGAGGGCGGCCCGTTCGTGCTCTAAAGTCCTGAAGATCCGTAAAGATGTTTTTAAAAAAAGAAGGACGTTCCTGTATCGCCAGACCCACCAGATTGATGACCAGGTTCGTATCCGGATTTTCCAGGATATTGATAACCTCCTTTGAGGTGGGTGTGTGATTCATGTCACCCAGGATCACAGCCTGTTCCAACGTTTCATAATCGCCTTCAGGATCGATGATACAGCATTGATACCGTTTATCCGTAAGACGCTCAATGATGCCCGTTGATAGCGTTGATTTTCCGCTTCCCGATGAGCCGGCCAGGAGAAGGTTCGGACCATAGGGACTGATCCGGACTTCCTGCTCCGTCTCTGTGGATCCCAGCACCACATAATGCCGATGAAGGGACGGGTCAATTGATTGTAAATCGTCAGCCAGAAGATGCCGGATGAACTCCACGACTCCGTCTCCCTGCTCTCCTTCCGTCACGATATCGGCGCGTTCCTTGATAGCCGGGAGGGCGTTGCCGACTGCCGCGGAGCATTCCACCATTCCCAGAAAGGGCAGATCATTCTCGGCATCGCCAATTCCGGCGACATTGTGTGGTGAGAGGCCCATTTTGTGAAGCGCTTTCTCCAGGCCGGTCGCTTTGCTGAATCCGGCGGGAAGCATCATGACGGCTTCTTTGTTAAAAATCAGTTGAATATCTAATCCAAGATCACGGACCCCTTCCAATACGACAGTTTCATGCGGGCGGACGGTGGAGACGATATTTCGTCCGACTGAAATGGGAATGCCCCGGGAACGAAGCTGCATGATAAAATCTTCCGACGGTATATCCGCCAGTGTGATCGTTTCCTTGGAAGAAGGGTTATACAATAAAAGCCCATTCTCGGCGACAATCCAATCAAATAAATAAGGGTGAGGAAAGACATTCAGTAGATCATCCAGTTCCCGACCTGTGACCAGAAGGAGCTTTCGATTGGTTGTTAAGACTTTTTCCAGACTTCGAAGGGTCGATTCGTAGACGCGCCCATGGAGGGCAAGAGTGCCGTCATAATCAGTCGCCAGTGCTAAATATCTCATTTATGTTGTTTGGTAAAAAATGAAACGACTCCTAGGGACGCTCTGTGGTGGAGTTGCGAAGGCATTGGAATTTTTGCACAAAGCTGATCGAGACTTGTTTGGCATTGTGTCTCAATTTCCCGTTCTCCTCACTGACCTGTCATTGGTACCCGATTCATTGATCGATCTGCCAGTTATGAAGCCGTGGTGCGGTCCCAAAACCGGAGGTGACGGCACAGTTCCAGGAAATTGGAGGTGCCTTTATTTCCGTCAAGCGCGATCATACCCCCGTCCATATCTGTCAACCCTGCCTTGGTAAAAAGGGGAGTCGCGGCTTCGACATATCCGATAAATTTCATATGCGCAAAGGCATCCGCTACAAAATCTCTCGCCGCCGGCTCTTTGGCCAAAGCCCGCCCTCCTTCCTCGGAGGGAAGGAGGGCGACCGCGTCATACAGGACAGATGGGCCGCCATCGATTTTTTGATCCGCTTCTATCCATGTTCCGTCGCTGGCTTCCACTCCGCCCACGCCGGGGGCCACAATCTCCATGATCGCTCCTTCCGATTTGACGGCCGCTTTGAGAGATTTCAATAATTTTATATCGACCCCGTCGGTGATGAGCACACCAAGCTTTCGCCCTTTGAAGGTCTTGGGACTATTAAGAAGAATGCTGAGCGCGGGTGACTGTTGGAGATCCTCCTGAGTCGGTTTCACGGCATCTGCGGGCGCGGGCATCTGCTGGATGCGCAAACCGTTCGCGACCGTTTTGGCCAGATCCTGGTGGATATTGAGTAAATGAGAAACCATACGATTCCGTATTTCAGGATGTTCTACTTTGCTTAATTCAAAGACTAAGGCGTTCGCAATGTGCATTTGTTCAACCTCAGTCTGACTGATATAAAATTGTCGGGCCTGGCTGTAATGATCGGCAAAGGTCTCGGAGCGAAGGCGGACCTTTGGGCCTTTGTCCTCTGCAGGATAAGACGTGAATCCTTTTTCCGGGGATTCACGCGGGCCGGCATCGTCGCCGGACCACGAATTGGGTTCATAATTGGCTCGGCCTTGTGGATTCTGCATGGCCATGTGGCCGTCCTGTTGAAAATGGCTGAAGGGGCACTTGGGCGCGTTGATGGGGATGTGCGTGAAATTCGGACTGCCAAGCCGTTTGAGCTGAGTATCGAGGTAGGAAAAGTTCCGCCCTTGTAAGAGCGGATCATTTGAAAAATCAATGCCTGGCACAATATTTTGTGTGCAAAATGCGACCTGTTCCGTCTCAGCAAAAAAATTATCCACACAGCGATCCAGAACGAGACGGCCCACCCGTCGAATCGGTAGAATTTCTTCCGGAATGAGTTTGGTGGAATCGAGTACATCAAAAGCGAATTGTTGAGCAAATTCATCATCAAAAAGTTGGAGGCCCAGTTCCCATTCCGGATAGTCACCCTGCTGAATGGCACTCCATAAATCCCGGCGATGGAAGTCCGGGTCCGCTCCGTTAATTTTTACGGCTTCGTTCCACACTACGGATTGCATCCCCAATTTGGGTTTCCAGTGAAATTTCACGAACGTTGATTTTCCCTGGCTATTGAGCAGCCGGAATGTATGCACACCAAACCCTTCCATAAAACGAAAGGAACGGGGAATGGCTCTGTCGGACATGATCCACATCACCATGTGCATACTTTCGGGTGTGAGCGATATAAAGTCCCAAAAGTTATCATGCGCGGTTTGCGCCTGCGGAAAGCCACGATCCGGTTCCGCCTTGGCGGCGTGAACGAGGTCGGGAAATTTCATGGCGTCCTGAATAAAGAACACGGGCATATTATTCCCCACAAGATCCCAATTCCCCTCTTGGGTATACAGCTTCACGGCAAATCCCCTGACGTCTCTTGCCAAATCGAAGGAACCCTTATTGCCGGCTACGGTAGAGAACCGGACAAACGCGGGGGTTTTCTCCCCTGGTCGTTGAAAGAGGTCGGCTTTGGTGACATCCCTCAGAGATTCGTAGTTTTCAAAGTATCCATGAGCCCCGAACCCGCGTGCATGCACTACGCGTTCTGGAATACGTTCATGGTCAAAATGAAATAACTTCTCTCGAAAGTGAAAGTCCTCCAGGGCGGTTGGACCCCTCATTCCGATTTTCAGCGAGTTTTGGTCATCCGCGACGGGAATACCTTGCTGAGTGGTTAATACCGGATTGGTTTTTCCGCTTGTCTGGTGCACTTCCCCTCCAGTGCCGATCTCGACAGTCCGGTCGGCATATTTCGCGGTTTTACGGGTTGAAGGAGGGGTGGATGCAGCGGATTGTTTTTTGGCCATTGGGATCGCTCCTCATCATTGATGATTTCGTGATAGATAGGTGAGTGAACATGTGACGGTTAGAGTAGAGGAGATGATAGCGAAACAATTAGAAGGCCCACACTGTTAGAAACCCTGGTAAGAGATGACAAAAACTGTCATTGCGTTACAGGAGAGTTGTACTCAAGGGTTCATGGCAGGCCCAACCTTTTGCATTTCGGGAAAAGATTTGATTAAGTGACTTGAGAGTCGGAGTTTAGATATTCAGATACAGACGCCCAAACATCTACTCCGAATGACTTGTATTGAACATTACAACCCGTTTCCATGAAGGAGGTCGAAAAGCATGATGATGCAAATTGGACAGACAATCACGGATGGCACATACCAGGCCTATCATAAGGAACAGATCCGTTCTCTCAAGGTGTCCGAATTCCGTGGCAAATGGCTGGTACTGGTATTTTATCCGGGTGATTTTACGTTTATCTGTCCAACAGAATTGCAAGAATTGGGGGAATTGTATCCCGAATTTCAAAAGCTCGGGGCTGAAGTTCTTAGCGTCAGCACCGATTCGGTCTTTGTGCATAAGGCCTGGCACGATACCTCGCCTGCCATACAAAATATTCAGTTCCCCATGGTAGCCGATCCCACGGGCCGGCTAAGCCGGGAGTTCGGAACATATCTGGAAGAGGAGGGAGTCTCATTGCGTGGGAGTTTCCTGATCGATCCGGACGGAATCCTGAAAGTGGCAGAAATCCACGACAACAGCATTGGACGAAATGGCCGGGAACTACTGAGAAACCTTCAAGCGGCAGTTCACGTCAGGGAAGGAAAAGGAGAAGTCTGTCCGGCTAACTGGAAACCGGGAGATAAGACGTTAAAACCGGGCTTGGATCTTGTCGGAAAGATTTAAGCCCCAGGCCCTGGTCAATCTTTATCTCATCAGAAACAGGCCCGGTTGGCAGTTGTGGAAAACACAGGCGTGTCATGATAAGAAAGGGTTAAGACCCTTTCCATGACATTGAATCACACCATTGTGGTTGCCAAGGACAAAGCAGTTTCGGAAGTGTTTCTGCCGGAATTAGCTGGTCTGCCGGCCCCAATCCTCTTGGGGCCCATTGCGGTGGTCCGTGTAGGAGAGACTTTCTGCCCATGGCGACATTCCCTCTCACCATTATGCTTTTCTGGTCAGCGAGGTCAAATTCGACAAGATCTTTGAGGGAATCCAGGAACGACGGCTACAGTATTGGGCTGATCCCCATCGGGAGGAGCCGAATCACATCAACGGTTGGGATAATGGACGCGGACTGTATTTCGACGATCCGAACGGCCATTTACTGGAAATCATTACCCGTCCTAATAACAGCGGTGGGACAGCCGTAACGAAACCTCATCCATTGGTAGCATCTGTATGGGATCAGGAGAGCTCTTCTGAATAGGGTCGATTTGCACAAAAGCGTAAACAGGAGCTGAGGACAACCGACAAGGGATCAATGCTCACGGATTTCACGAAATGCGGGGAATGTGACGATACCGTTTATTATGGGGCCGGTCGGTCACTTCGGACTCGCGGTCCGTGATCCCAAACGAAGTGCAAAATGATTTATCCAAGTATTGGGAATGCGTAAGGAGTCTGAATGTGAGGAAATTGTGGCAGTCAGCAACGAGTTTGTGACGATCGCTTTGTCAAAAGGCAAACCGTCCTTGAAAACAATAGGGCATATGTCAATTGATTTGCAAAATATGGACGCACTCGCGCTGGAGCATCTAAAGAAACATACGGTCAAGTTGAAGGACCCCGGAAATGATTCCGGGCCCGAATCTCCAGGCTCCCCGCATAGGGATATGGTTCCTCGATCCTGACGGCCATCCCTAAGAACTTTCTTTCCAAGGCGGCCTGAGTCCCTGGGCTAATAGGGCAAAGAAGATGAGTTGATGTTGTTGGGAGCAGTGAGCTGTCAATGAACGTGGAAGAGTTGAAATTTTGGTTTCTGGTCGCGTGGTGATGAGTACAGCAGTGGCTGGAAATATTGAAGTGCAATTCTTCCTATATTCTTCTCACGCCGTGTTCACTTTCTCGACACATGTGCAATAGCGGCGCGGGGAGTCCTGTTGATGGATGCCTGTGATGATATCGATAATGGACATTTAGGAAAGCCGCCCGCCAGATTAATCCATATCTGACTCATACGTTCCTGTGTTGTAGTACCACTATGCACATCGAAAAATTATGTCCTGTTTCTTAATTTCCTATAGGGAGAAATGATTGGATATGTAGGAAGTGTGAAGAAAGAAATGATTATGCATAGTTATTCATGTGTATGTATATTTTCTCGCGGCTAAAATTCACCGGGAAGACGTATATTTCTGAAAGGAGACGAAGATGGCGGACAAATGGGGATTATGCAAAAGCTGCCAATGGTGGCAAATCGAACCATCTGCAAAGATTGGAGATGCCACAATGGGACTCTGTATCGATGAAAACCTCCAATCGTATCGATTGTTGGTCTCCGGCAATAGCGGATGCAAACGATTCATGGAGGGTAGTCCGGCTCGAGCGGAAGGTTCCTCTTCCCGACCTCCCACTGCGGAACCCACCCGATAGCGGAACCGGGATCCTCCTGTGAAGAAGGCTGAGGAAAATTATGATGCATTCTCACGGAGTCCAAGAAGAGAATGATCCCGATTATATATGGCGATCCAAATTTCATCAGGGCGGCTATCAAAGGATGCCTTCAAACCTCTCTCATGGAAAAGGGTTCCCTTTTTTGACTTGTCATTCAGAAATGCCTGGTAGACAATATAACGGTCGTGTGCATGACCTATTCACATCCCGCTCAGGGAGTATAGGCTTGAAAAATTTGGTGATGGTCGGTTTATTGCTGTGGTATGTCGGCTTCTTTCTGGTAATGGGAAGGGCCCCTCTTGATCCTCAAAGTTGGGCCTTTGCCAATATCCTTCCTCTTCTTTTCGTTGGTGTATTAACTATTTCCTATCGGCGAATGCCTTTTTCCGGCACTTCCTATGCGCTGTTTACGATTTTCCTGACTCTGCATACAATTGGCTCACACTATACGTATGCTCAGGTCCCATTCGGACTCTGGTTAGAAGATCTATTCGAATTACCTCGTAACCATTTTGATCGTATCGTTCATTTTTGTTTCGGCTTGCTCTTTGCCCATCCCTTGTGGGAAATCTTCAGGGAAATCCCAGGCATGTCCGGAAGGATCCGCGCGGGAATGGTCCTGCTCACACTTGTCGGGCTTGGGGGATTGTGGGAAATTCTGGAATCATGGGTGACCCGAATTGTTCACCCGGAATTAGGTCTGGCCTATCTCGGTGCACAGGGAGATATCTGGGATGCCCAAAAAGATATGGCGGCCACGTTATATGGCGCGCTGCTCTGGTTGGCGTTTTTGCTGTGTTCCCGGCTATTGAAAGCATCTCGTTCATCTGGATCACAGCAAAGGACGGTGGATTTCCCGCATGCGCCTGACCACTGCAGTGACCGCCACTAACCGGAAAAGTTTCCGAGAACACACTTTTTTACACGTGCTTGTGGCTTGGTATGTGGTGCTATGGGTATTCCTTGCCATTGACCCCGTCGACCGTCATGACTGGTTCCTCGAAAATATTTTAGCGATAGGACTGATCATTGTCCTTGTCGCGACCTATCGATGGTTTCCATTATCGGATCTTTCCTATGTATTTCTCGCCATGTTTATGAGCCTTCATGCGATCGGAGCCCATTATACCTATTCAAAAGTTCCTCTGGGGTTTTGGATGCAGGAGTGGTGGGGATTAGAGCGCAATCATTTTGACCGGATCGCGCATTTTTCATTCGGGTTGTTCCTGGCTTATCCGTTGCGAGAATTATTTCTGCGTCGCGTAAATGTGAGGGGATTCTGGGCTTATTATCTTCCTATCAGCGGAATATTGGCCCTCAGTGGATTCTTTGAAATTATTGAATCGTGGGTGGTTCTTCTGGTTCGTCCGGAATTGGGAGAGGCGTATCTTGGCACTCAAGGTGACGAATGGGATGCCCAAAAGGATATGACGGTGGCGGTTCTCGGAGCATTGATCACTATCATGCTGACCTATGCACTTTCCAAGTTCGTGCCTCAAAAAACTCTTCCGTCTCCTCCCTAGCATTTCCTGATTTCCTTATGGTTCAACTGTCCATGGCCTGCTCTTTTCCGGTCCACGCGTACAGCGAAATTTTCAAGCGACCATACGGGCGCGGGCGTATAGGCCAAATATCTATCCATACTTGCCTGTTGGCTTTGGCCTTTTGTCTGATAGTTATTCCCGGGCGGTCCGTCTCCGGGGAGACAACCGATACGCCGCTTGCAGGAGAACCCCATCAGACGGAAATTTTTGGACAGGAAATTCATGTCCCTCCACGGGATCGCCGACATGTGACGGCGATCAATTTCGGCATGAATTGGATTCCGGACGGACCCAAACGGTTAGAACTTCTCCCATTCGGCGCGTTGTTTGTCTGGCGAAATTGGAAGGATGAAAATCAGCGGTTTCGGGGGACTTTTTCAGGAGTATTCAATGATATCCAGTATCAGCGTGGTCTGTCATCAACCAGCCCATGGTTTGCCGCCATGACCTTTGAAAATGTGATCATTCCATTCGGCCGATACGAATATGTAGAAGGAGAGGCTATCAAGGACGTGGAACTGGAATGGAATTATTTCTTTGCGGGGATTGGTATCGGGTATCGCACGCCCTTATCGCCGGGGGGGCAGGATAATGCGGCTGAATTTTCCTTAACGTATGAACCCGGTTACCGTTGGTTCGATCGCAGTTCAAAGACGTCCAATAATTTCATTGTGCCCCAAAATACATACGAAGGCCGAGTCCATGCCCGGCTTCGGATAGATAAATTTGAACGAAATCTTATGGAATTGCTTCATCACGGATTCGCTTTTGGAGGTGATGCCCTCCATGGACATCGTGCCCGTTGGCGTCAGTGGGGAGATCCGGCATTCGAGACCCCGGATAACCATGATGACCACACATTTATGCTTGCCAGCTTCTATGCCGCCTTGGCGGGGAAGATCCCTTTGGTCCCGACAGAGCGGCACAGACTGATTGTCACGATGTATGGCGGAATCGGGAAGAACCTTGACCGGTTTTCCACCTTCCGTTTGCCTGGGCGTCCCACGGGGTATGAATGGGAGGCGCTTTCCCGTCCTCTCATTCCGGGAGTGGCCTTCAATGAATTATTTCCGCGGAAATACGCGATTACAAATTTCACCTACCGGTATGAGGCGCTGTTTTTCTTGTATCCATATATTCGAGGAACCTGGTCCGCGATCGAACGAGCTCGTTTCAACGGTGACGGTTCCATTCGCTATCAGGTAGATATGCTGCCGGCCGTGGGAGGTGGAATCGTCAGCGGGGCTCCCTGGGGTTCACAAATAGAAATTAATTATAGTTATAACTTTGGCATATATCGTGATCGCCATGGGCCGAAGTTGGGAGGAAATAGTGTCGTGGTCTTCTGGTCCAAGCTTCTTTGAAAGTTCGGAAAAGCTCCCGTAACCATTTTTTCATCAGGATCAGAATGAGGATCTTTCACCTCTCTTTTTCTTCCGATACGGTTAGTTCCGTTCTTGCGTCGGGACCTGTGGATTGACATGCATTTCTGTTTGAACCACTCCATAGAAGATCGTCGCGAGGGACAGAATGAACAGAAAATAAAAGGCCACCCGTGCCGGTCCCACAACAGGGGTCGAAAACACTCCAAATCCAATGACCGCACAAATTCCGGCAATGATGAGTAAGGTAAAGCCGATGGTGAGCATTAGGACCTCCTTTTCTAGCCGGCAGGGAGCCGGCTTTATGAAAAAAACTTTCGCCACGGGTTCTTCTGCCCGGCCTTTCGTAAGAGAAGCATCAGATATTTATTCAGCACCGCTTCATCGCTCTTTGAAGCACTTCGGCCGTATGGAGCGCATTTCGGCCGGTCGTTTGCACGATTTGTTCGCGACAACTGAATCCATCGGCAACGACTAATTCACGTTGTGCCGCCGCCCCCCGAATCGTCGGGAGTAGAATCTGTTCTCCAATAGCCAGGGAAATCCGGTAATGCTCTTCTTTAAAGCCGAAGGACCCCGCCATGCCGCAACATCCGGAATCGAGAAGTGTGCAATCTAATCCGATGTCCTTGAAAATTTTCATTTCACTATTCATCCCCATGACAGCTTTTTGATGACAATGACCATGCACAATGGCTCGTTCATTGAGCCGCGGCCAGACAATGGGTCCTGCCTGTTTATCAAGAAATTCTCCAAACGTACATGTTAATCCGGCCAGCCGTTTCGCCTGTTCATCATTGGGAAACAATTTAAGAAGTTCGTCGCGAAAGACCGCCACACAACTGGGTTCAAGGCCAATAACGGGAATGCCGGCGGCGATATCCTTACCCAGGGAATCGATGATTTGACGCAGCAGAAGCTTGGCGGTTTTCAACATACCGAAATCATACAAGGGACGTCCGCAACAGAGAGGACGTGGGGGGATGGTGACCTCAAAGCCTATTTTTTCCAACACCTCGACAGCCGCTTTCAGTGTGTGGGGAAAAAAATAATTATTAAAGGTGTCTGGCCATAACACCACTTTGGGCGCCGCAGAATAAGAAGCAGGCCGCTTATGAAACCAGGCGGTAAAGGACTCTTTGGCATAACGAGGCATGTCTCGTTGAGGAGCAATGCCTCCGATTTTTTTGACCAGAGTCCCTAATATCGGGGCATGGGTCACGGCATTCACCACCCCAGGCATGGTGGAGGCGAGCCTTGACCACCAGTAAATGAGTCCCATGGAAAATGCGGCGCGGGGGCGGAGGCGGCCTTCATAATAGTGAGAGAGAAACTCCGCTTTATAGGTGGCCATATCCACATTCACCGGACAGTCGCTCAGGCAGCCTTTGCAGGCCAGGCACAGATCCAATGCCTCTTTGACCGCTTCGTTTCGCCAGCCGTGGCGTAAGGGATCCCCTTGTAACATTTCGAACAGCAGGTGTGCCCGTCCGCGCGTGGAATGTTGTTCCTCCCGCGTGACTCGATAACTGGGACACATCGTTCCGCCTTCCATATTCCGGCAATCTCCCACGCCGACACAGCGTAACGTGGCCCGCGGAAAGCTCCCCCTATCATCCGTATAGTGAAAATGGGTGTCGAGTTGCGGCGGATTATAGGAAGTTCCCAACCGCAGATTGTGATCCAGGGGATGGGCATCGATCACTTTTCCCGGATTCATTTTCCCATCAGGATCCCAGGCCTGTTTAAATTCACGAAACGCATTCATGAGTTCCTGGCCGAACATCTTCGGCAGCAATTCCCCCCGTGACTGCCCATCTCCGTGTTCACCTGAAAAGGACCCGTGATACCGCATCACCAGGTCGGAGGCCTCTTCGATGAAATGACGGTATGTGTCAATTCCCGCCCGCGTTTTTAAGTCGAAATTAATGCGGGTATGAATGCATCCCTGGCCAAAATGGCCATACAGCGCACACTGATACCCGTGCGCCTTCATCAGCTCGCGAAGATCCCGGAGATAATTTCCCACGTCCTTCGGTGCGACTGCCGAATCCTCCCATCCGGTCCAACTGTCATCACCGCCCGGCACTCGAGCTGTGGCCGCGAGAACAGATTTGCGAATCTTCCACACGTATTGTTCCTGAGCTTTATTATCATAGCGTTTCATGGCCGGGGCTTGAGATTGCTTGCCAAGCTCCTCCATGAGCTCCCGTGACCGGTCATCCGCTTCCTGCTGGGTGTCTCCGCCAAATTCGACAAGCAGCCATCCCCGGCCCTCCGGAAGCAAGGACAGGTTATCAACATGCAAATGGTTTTTGGTCATATCACCCACGAGCATATCGTCCAGCCCTTCCAAGCCGATTGGTTGATGCGCCAGGATGTCCATCAAATGGTCTCCGGCTTGATAGATGTCCCGGTATCCAAGGACAATGAGTGTCCGCCATGGCGGACTCTTGACGAGTCGGACCGTTGCCTCCAACACGGTGACACATGTGCCCTCGGTCCCGACTAGCGCTCGAGCGATATTGAAATCATGTTCGGGGAGTAATTGATCAAGATTGTATCCCGACACTCTCCTGGGAATGTCGGGATAGCGGGATCGAATCAGGGAGGCGTATTGGTCTCGAATGGATTGTAACCTGGCAAAGATGTCACCGCGTCGGCCTCCCTGCCGGATAATGTGGTGGAGGTCCTCTTCACGGGTTTTGCCCACGCGCATCCGCAATCCATCATAGGTGAGGATTTCCATTTCCTCGATGTTATCCACTGTTTTTCCGCCCATCAGGGCATGCACTCCGCAGGAATTGTTCCCGATCATCCCACCCAGTGTGCAGTGATCATGTGTGGAGGGATCAGGCGCAAACGTCAAATGATGCTGTTCCGCTCTGTTGCGCAGCACATCGAGCACGACACCCGGTTGCACGCGTGCACGCCGGGAGGCGGGATCCAATTCCATGATGGAATGGAGGTATTTCGACATATCCATGACGACGGCCATATTACAGCATTGGCCGGCCAGACTGGTCCCTCCACCGCGTGAGAGAACCGGGACTCCATGCCGGTGACACACGGCCACCGTCGTGATCACATCTTCCACGGTTTTAGGAATGACCACCCCGACGGGCACTTGGCGGTAATTCGATCCGTCAGTTGCATATAACGCCCGGCTTCCTTCATCGAAACGCACTTCTCCTTCAATGGAGATTTGAAGATGAGAAGACAACTCAGCTGCAATTTCCTGATAGGGGAAATGCTCCTGTCGGTTTTTTTTGACCTGAGCGGTATTCAGCATGGGCAGTGATTTGGTCAACATGAAATTTTTGTCCTTGTCTGGTGCACCTGACGAAATTCCGTATGGGATCCGCCTTGGCAGAAAATCCCCCCAACGTTCAAAGAGCAAATTGAGCGGCATCCGCCCGTTTGAATTCCAGGCCATGTCCGGCACGACTCAAATCAGGATAGAGTCTGCCGTTAATCGGAGCCGGGACACCGTCAAACAGCGTCTGTTCTATCCTGACATGATCGTGAAAATATTCGATGTGTCGCAAAGGGTGGAGCGCACAGGCCGGATGGAGGTGAAGTGACGGCGCACAATGAGCTGACAGCGGCAGAGACCGGGATTCACATAATGCTCCGACCTGTAAAAATCCGGTGATACCGCAACGCGAGGCGTCAGCTTGAAGCACATCCACACATTGGGCATCCACCATTCTTTGAAAATACGGCAAATCATATCCATATTCACCTGCAGCGATCTCAATGGATGCCGGCGCATGTGCTTTGATTGTGTTGAGCCCGTGGAGATTATCGGATGAAACCGGTTCCTCGAACCATTCAACGCCGGATTCCGCGAATAATTCAGAAAATCGCATGGCTTGTTTAACCGTATAGGCTCCGTTGGCATCGACAAAGAGGCGGGTGCCGGGTTGAAGGGCGTTGCGTGCCACGCGGACCCTGTGAAGGTCCTGGTCAGGATGACGTCCAACTTTCATTTTGACCTGCGAGATCCCCTGCTTGACCCACATTCCCAATTGATGCTCCAGCTGTTGGTCCGTATAGGAGGTAAATCCTCCACTCCCATAAATTGGAATCCCATCCTGAGCACGCCCGAATAACATGATCAGTGGAATGTTCAGCACCCTCGCCTTTAAATCCCATAGGGCCATATCCACAGCGGCGATGGCCATGGAAGCAATGCCGGGTCTCCCCATGTTCCGTATGGCCCGTCTCATGATCAGCCAACATTCGGGAATCGCCATGGCGTCATGATCTTTCAACACGGAGCACAATGTCTTTTCAATTAATATAGCCGTGGCGATGTCGGCATAGGTATAACCCCATCCTTCTCCGGCCCGCGTTCCTATCCGCACCACCACCAGCGTTGTAGAATCCCAGGTATACGTTCCATCCGATTCGGCCATGTCAGTGGGAATTTTATAAACCGAGACCTCATAGCGATCGATCCTGGTGTCAGCCTGCGGCAGAACAACCATTATTCCACCATGGTGAAATCATATTCGGACGGTAAACAGGACTTGGGAGAAGGACAAGATGATTCACATATTTCATCCTTCCACCTTGCCTGTCTGACATCGCGGCCCGGAAGCCATATGGGTCGATGGTGTAGAGCAGGAAAATGTCCATCATCCCGACCTCATCTCTCGCCCTGCCACCTCCGCCTTCACGATTTCCGCTTTCCTTCTCTTCTTTGCTTCCTCTAACAACGTGTCCAATCAAGCGTTCCCTTTCCCTTGGTTCATCTATCGGCAATCAATCCGGTCTTGTCTGTACCTTTCCTTTCAACATATTCGTGCGCAAGAGAAATGGCCGCCGCCATGGCAGGCTTGAGGGATAATGTCTGTGTCCTCATGTTTTTCATCCCATCTTCCTGTTGACAGCCTTTGGCAAACGTGACACCCATGCGAGGCTCAAAATTGATTTCTGAAAAACGATCCCCAATCAAGGTTTCCTACCTTTGGGTGGTTTTCCTTTGATTGGATTGGTGTGGCTCCTTGCCTGTATCTTCCAGGGACACCTGATCAAACATAAAATGGATAAATTCCTTATAGGGAGGAAGATTTTCTGCATCCTTTTCCTGTGAATGCGCAACGATATGGAGCTGCATGGTATCCGGATTGACATATTCGTGAGCCTGCTTCACTTGTTGTTTAATGGATTGTACGGCTTCACGGCTTGTGTTTCCTTCTTCACTACCTTCTTTGCTTGCCGTCATCAGCACCTTAAGTTTTTCCGGCTCAACAAAATGCACTTGATGTGTGGTTTCATCCCGCAAGCCTTCCGTCAACATGAAATGCGCAGGGTACTGCTTGTACAGGACATTATCATCTTTAAACACTGTCGCCTTTCCCCATCCTGCAACATAGGTTTCCACCTTGGGAAATAATGGTGCTCCTTGTCCGGTTGTCCCGTGAAGCTCCAGATCAGTGGCAATGCCGCCATCCATGAATTCAGTCTTGCCTTGGAAATCCGTCATGAGAATCGTGTAGGTATGATCCTGAGTCCGGACGATTCCCATGAGCATCCCCTTATTATCTTCTGGGTCAACATCGACCACGGCATAACTCGGGCCTACCCAAATCCTCGATCCATCGTAGCGCACGCTGTTGCCGGTTTTACCCTCGCCTCCAACCAGATAGCCTTGTTTGGCAGTAAAATGCGCATGTTTCTGAAGACCTTTTATGGATTGATGTTCTTGCCCTTTCCGTGGAACTCCATAAAAATCATGAACGACCTGAATCCATTCAGAATCGGAAATGTCCGGCCAATCTGTCTTGTCAAAACCAGGGGCGTTTTGAAGTTTCTCCTCGTTCACCGCCAATACGAGATGATTCTTGGTATCGTTAAGCCGTAAGACATTCCACGGAACCGCAAAATATTTATCTCCCAATCCTAAAAACCCTCCGAAGGACAAAACGGCGTATCCTACCGTTCCATCTTGAGCCAGAACGATTTCCTCAATTTGCCCTAATTCTTTGCCTGTTGGGTTTTTGACCTCCTTGCCTATTACATTGCTGGCTTTGAGCCCACTTTTCAGCTGACTCGCTGCCATTACCACATTCATCTGTATGAGACTACATACCATCACGACTACCATTAATTTAATCGTCTTTTTCATAATTCACCTCCTTCTCGTTTAGTGGAAGTAAAATGTTTGTTCTTGATATTGATCACGCCTTTATCATCTTCCCGGATTTTTACCATCACAATTTGTTCACGATCTCTTCAATATTCACATTTTTTAAATACGCGTCCAGAAAGAATGGTCCACGAAAAAAGGGGAAAGAAACAAAAAATTAGGACATCCTCATGCTCAAGCGACGAGACCCTCCCCCTTTCCTGGCTACGGATTTCTCCAGTATTCCGTTACACGAGTTCTCGCACCCGATCGGACAAGGCCGTCATAGCAATTTTTACTCGGTTCGGTTCGCCTCTTGCCAACGATTCAGCAAATTTGGCGGCTTGGCTCATCGTAATGTTGGCCGGCATCGGCGGCTCAAACGGATCGACGATGGCCTGTACCAATACCGGGCCCGGCGTTTGGAAGGCCTGGTCGATGATGGAACCGCAATCCGCAGGATCGTCGACCGTTAGTCCGGTTCCTCCGCATGCCTGAGCCACGAGGGCAAAGTCGATGGGATGCAGTTCGCACCCATATTCGGGGTTTCCCAGAAACACCATCTGTTCCCATTTAATTTGGCCAAGTGTATTATTTTTGATAACGAACACTTTCACGGGCAATTGATATTTGACACAGGTGGCGAATTCAGCCATGAGCATCGAAAAACCCCCATCTCCCACAAATGCGATACATTGGCGATCCGGATAGGCGATTTGGGCGGCAATCGCATAGGGTAAGCCGCAGGCCATGGAGGCCAGAGTGCCGGATACCGTGTGCTTCTGCCCTCGCTTGGCCGGGATTTGCCTGGCCCACCAGGTCGTGATCGTTCCCGAATCACAGGAAACGATGGCGTGGTCAGAAAGACGTTTGCCGAGTTCCCAAGCCACCACCTGGGGTTTCATGGGTTTGTCTTTTCGGGTTCCGCGTTCTTCCATCAATGTCCGCCATTTGGCCATTGCCGTTTGTGCCCGTTCCAAAAATTTTCGGTGTTTATTCCGTTCCAACATCGGCAAGAGCGCTTGAAGGGTTCTCCGGCAGTCGCCAACCAGGCCGACTTCCACCGGGTACCGTAGTCCGATTCGCGCCGGATCAAGATCGATCTGGACGGCTCGGGCCTGGCCGGGTTTGGGATAAAATTCCATATAGGGAAATGAGGTTCCGATGAGAAGCAGGGTATCGCAATCCTCCAGGGCCTCCTGAGAGGGCGCAGTTCCCAATAATCCGATGCCCCCCGTTGTGTAGGGACTGTCGTCCGGCACCGACGCTTTTCCCAATAACGGCTTAATAATGGGCGCTCCCAGCATTTCGGCAATGTGTTCCAGTTCATCGGTGGCTTCCAAAGTCCCGGCCCCTGCCATGATGGCAATACGTTTTCCCTCATTCAGGACATTGGCGGCTTGTTGTAAATCTGCTGCATTGGGTAATCGCGCGCCACGGGAAAAGATTTCCATCGAATGGTGAGGAGTATTGCGTTTGGAATAGCCTCTGTCTGCTTTTGAATCTTGCAGATCGACGGGAAAATTTATGTGAGCCACCCCGCGATAGCTCAGAGCGGTCCGACAGGCTAAGTCGACCACATTCTCCACATGCGTCGCGCTCATGATTCGAGTGTTGTAGACCACGACATCTTCAAAGACTCTTGTAAGATTCACATCCTGTTGGGCATGGGTATCGATCAAATCGTGAAAATGATGACCGGTAATGGCCAGTACCGGTTGTTTCTCCATTTTGGCGTCATACAAACCATTCAGAAGATGAAGCCCTCCAGGGCCTGAGGTAGCCAGGCACACGCCAAGCTTTCCCGTGTATTTGGCATACCCGCACGCCATCCAGGCCGCGGCTTCTTCGTGGCGCACCTGGATGAACCTTATGATATCTTTACGTTGACGCAGGGCTTCCATGATTCCATTAATGCCATCTCCGGGAAGACCGAATATGACCTCTACCCCCCAATTTTGAAGCTTCTCTATCAACACGTCCGCGGCGGTTTTTGTCATGTTCTGCGTTCCTCTCTGGTTTTTCCCATTTTGAAACACGCAGTCTCTACCTCGACACTGGAATACATTACGAATGGTCCGTATAGGCGATGGTAGACAGGAGAGCATTCTCCGCCTGTCGGGAATCCAGTCTGGTGTGTTGCACCACAATCGGCACATCCGACTCGAACAAGCTTGCGAAATCCGTATCCCTGGGTATGGGTTCAGGGTCTTGTAAATCATTAAAACGAACATGACTCGTTCGACGAGGGGGAACGGTGATTTTGTAAGGCCCCGCGGGATCACGGTCCGCATAAAAAATTGTGACACGCACATGCGCCGGGTCGTTGGAGACATTCAGCAGGCATGCGGTTTCATGACTCGTCATCTGCGGCTCCGGTCCATGGCTTTCGGGAGGGATATATCCTTCAGGAATAGCCCATCGTTTAGCCCCCATTGATTGACTCATGAACGCTTTTCCTCTTCTGCTGGGGTTCCTTGAGCTTTTCCAAAAGGTCCATGCCGATGGCGACGTTCCCATTCTCTATCTAATGCAGCTTCCAGAAGATAAGAAGGCAAGGACGGATTGCTATCCCCGGACGAATGTGTCCCTTGAGAATCAATGTTGTTCACTTGTTCATTCATACAGAGATTCCTTTCCTTTTACCCGTAAAAAAAAATGAAAATATTTCATGTCCATCATCATCCTGACGGACTTTGAGCATGGATAAGTTTGGGCTTTTTAACCGGCGGACGGCGAAGGTTTTGCCGAAGCGTTGGACGACGTTTCCGCTCAACTTCTTTAACAGGGACCGGTTGGCCTTTTTGGGCTGAACGGTACAGAGCTTCAATAATGCGGACATCATGAAGGCCCTCATCGCCTGCCGGTTCAGGAACGGTATCCTTCAAAATGCTATCCGAAAACTTTAAAAGTTGTGGCGCAAATTGATCACGTTTGGAAAAGGTGTGCTTTTTCTCTTTCCCGTTCACCGTAAGGTAATGAGTGATGGGTTCGACATATTCGTAGGCCGAGGTCACCCGCAGTTGTCCCTTTGTCCCTACAATTCGAAGTTCGGACACGTCGGCGGCTCCGAAACTACAGATAAAGGTAGCCAACCGGTCATCAGGGAATCGGAGCATGACGGCGCTCATTTCTTCGACTTCGTCGAATCGGTCGATCCCTTTTCCTGCCGTACTGGCAAACACCTCAAGGGGTTCCGCATGAAAAAGATTCCTGGCGGCATTCAAACAATAAATGCCGATATCCCACAGCGTGCCTCCACCGGTTGCTTCCCGTAACCGGATATTTTGTTTATCTTTAACCGGAAGACTAAATGCCGATTGGAAATACCGGGGCGTGCCGATTTTCCCTGATTGAACCATGTGTATGGCCCGAAGATTGGCCTCTTCAAAATGAAGCCGATAGGCGACCATCAGTTTGACACCATAATGGTCCGCTGTGCGAATCATGGTTTCACATTCCTTGACTGATAAGGCCATGGGCTTTTCACACAACACATGAACGCCCGTTTTCGCAGCTCTGACGGTATATTCGCAATGCAAATGATTGGGAAGCGCGATATACACGGCGTCAATCTCTTCCTTTTCCAGACATTTTTCATATTGGTCGTACGAATAGAGACCGTTGATGCCGTATTTTGCTCCCAATTGCTTCAATTTTTTGGGATCATCGGAAATTAAGGCTGCTAATAGCGAATTTTTTTTCGCATGAGAGAATGCCGGAAGTACGGCGATCTGAGCGATATAGCCCAGCCCCACCACCGCGTACCGAATTTTCCTAGCGCCGGATGTCCTTTGGGGCGAACGTGCCATCCTGGGGTCTCCTTATAATCGTGTCAAAAGAGTAAGACCGAACAATTACTTACAGCTTGTATCAGCGTTTTTATCGAAAATGAACTGGAAAGAACCCTGGTTCCAAGAAATATCAGCCAGAATTAAAGAGATTCCAAACAGAGGAGGTGAATAAGAAAGGGCAGCACGAGGTCAAACGGGAAAAAGCCCGGATGGCTTTTTCCCGTTAACAGAACAGAAAGAAATTTTATTTTTTCCCGGACGATGTCTTAGTATGGATTCCACTTCCTGTGTCCCATTTTGGAGTGCCGTCGTCTTTCCGCACTGCCAGAACTTTTCCATTTCCCTTCAGGGTAACTTGAGAGGCGATGACCAGACTTTCCCCGTCCCGCATGATTCGTGATCCGGTCACTTCGACCTTATCGCCTTCCTTGATCTCGATTCCCTGCTCCTTGAGGTAGTTATCAGGCGCGACCCGAACCCGTTCGGTCCCGGATGGCGTTTTGATGTCCAACACTATCAAACTATCGGTTGTGGTCACTCCGGGCTCCAACATATCGTAATCCACATTTTCCACAGTCCCTTCCACCGTTTCGACGGTTGAAGGATTGAAATCCCTAGTCTGGGCCGTAGCAGCTTGCTCGTGGCCCATGAAGGCGTGGTCTTTAGGCGTTCGTTTTTCGCCAATGGGAGCTTCGGCGACCTGCACCACCATCTTCTCATCCTGTTTGGTCAGCTTCACCTCTGCCCAGGGGATCGAATAATTTTCCGACCCGATTCCAAGAGTGCCACCGAATGTGCCTCCATACGAAAGAACAATGTAGGAAATTTGCCCTGTGGTCTGATCAATCAGTAAATCTTGAACCGTCCCGAGTTCTTTGCCTCCCTTGTCAATGACCGTGTTCCCGATGAGGGTATTGGCATTAAGAAGGAGTTCCTTGGTTTGTTGGCCTGACTCGCTAAGGGCTAAGGACATGCCTCCGCCTATGAGAGCAAAGGCTAATGCCATGCCGAGCGTGCCGCTACTTTTGCGCTTTGTGTTCATCTTGATAACTTTCCTTTTGTGAGAGTGGTTAAACGATGGTGCTGGGGATTTGTCCTCTTTTTGTAATGAACAGATCGTATGGTCACGAGCCGAAAATGCGGGCATTGTGTTCCTTATTGCTTTGAACAGTATTTTTATGTTTAGTTTGGATTAATCTTCTGTGTCTCAATGATGAAGGAAATGAATCGTTTCTCACCGGGCCATCTTCAGGATTAGCCTCCATATGTGCTTTTCTTACTGCTATTGAGAGCGGTAACTCTCTGAAAAAGGTATGAATTTTCGATGTGATTCCAATTGGTTTTTCAAATGGTCAGTGATTGGAAAGGATATGTAGGAGATTTGTCCGGGGTTCTGATCTCTCAATAACTCATTAACCGTCATCGAATTCTTCACCGGGCCTGGCGTGTCCCACACATTTAGAAGAAGCATCCCGAGAAGAAGCGTGACGAGCCCTCCTCCAGCCAGACTCAAGGCTAATCCCATTCCGAAAAATCTTTTAATGGTGATGAGTGGGCTCATGCGTGCTTTCCGAAAGTATATTTTTCTTGAAATTTTCTCCTGTTTCTGATTGTAAAGAAACCAAAAGGAAATGGGCCTGGATAAAACCCTTGCATCTCGGGTTATCTCCCCTTAAGAACTTGTTCCGTAATTTTCCTAATAAATGGAGTTTTCCAGGGTTCTTGTCAGATGCTTTTAAACTTTATGAGGAGGATAATGAATAGAAAGAAATAAGAAAAATATAAAAAAGAGGTGAAAACATGAAACGACCAAAAGTGGATATGTGGTCAGTGGTGCTGGGAATCTTTGTGATTCTGCTGATGAATGCCTCTCATCTCCCCATGGAGGTATCAGGATCAGGTGTCCCAAAGCCGGCAGTTTCAGCTGAAACAATCGAGCAGGATCCAACGGGATTGAATAAAGAACCTCCAGTCATTCCACCTATTGACTCGGAGATGGTGGTGGAGCCGGAAATCCCGCCAAATCCCGAGGCGGTGGTGACTCCCCCGGTGGTGGATCCGGAGATGGTGTTGGATCCCACTACCCGCCAGCCCATGACCGAAGAAAAGCTGGAACGATTGACCCCGGAAGAACTCGAAAAAAGCCCTTCCGATGTGAAATAACACCAGATTCAGCATAAGCAGAATGCTGAAGAAAAATTCCATGCAGTCTGGTTTTGTTTTTGTTTCGTGATAACCCTCCGTAAAAGAGACTCGATTTGGTGTCGGCTGGGTATGACGATTGGGAGCCATACCCGTGACAGCCTGGGTGGACGCGGCAACCGCGAATGCTGCGGCTTGCTCGGGTGGTTGATGTTCCAGAATCGCCACACTGAATGCTCCCGCAAACGCATCGCCTCCTCCGATGGTATCCACTGCCTCGACCTCGGGAGCGGAGATGACAAACTGAACGTCCGTCGTGACTATCGCGCATCTCCCTGTTCCCAGTTTCACGCAGACACCTTTATTTCCGAGTTTCAAAAGTCTGGAAGGCACGCGCCTAGAATTGATTACTAGCAGAAACCCTGAAGTTTCACCGCAGGCCAGGGTTTCTGCTAGTTGATGAATATGTCTTTCTTCCTTAATTTCTGAATTTTACAGCACGCGATCACCCACGGCATGGAAGTGCGTCGTGCACAGGCATGAAGGGAGGCCATGTATGATTATTTCACCAACAACCACACGCGTTGAGGAACATACAGACGCTGACATAAATGAGGAAATTTATAACCGCACAAAAAATAATGTCCTGCTGTATGCCTCGGCCGGACCTTCGGCCATTGATCGGCGATTAAGAGATCTAGAGGTGGAATGGGATATCGAAAGAGTTCTTGAAGCTAATGCTGCCTCATTTTCCCTCATGGGTCTGGCATTGGGCGCTTTTGTTGATCGCCGATGGTTTATTTTTCCCGCCGCCATCGCCGGTTTTCTCCTGCAACATGCCATACAAGGTTGGTGCCCGCCGGTTCCTCTGTTCCGGCGAATGGGAATACGGACCGCACATGAGATTCAACAGGAACGTCATGCGTTAAAGGCATTGCGGGGGGACTATCGGGACGTGGGTGAAATAGCAGGCGCACTCAATGGGGCAGACGCTCCGCAAGTGACTCAAGCATTTGAGGCAGCCGGAAATAATTCCTCATTCTGAAGAAGGTTGAGAGCGCTTTCACAAAATTTATCAGCGATAACTCATAATATTTAAGCAATGTCATGTGGAAAGTTTGGGGGTACACATCTTACCTTTTCGGTTCGAAAGGAACCGGGGAAGCCTTCGTTCTGGATTTCAAGCGGGAAATTGAGCCCTATCTCAAAGCACCCAGCGCGTAAAGCGTTCCTGAGGCAGCGAATACCTTCCTTGCCGCTAATTTTGAATAGAATGTTCCTGTTTTTCGAAACATCCTTTCTTCCATGGCCACTCCCGACATTATATGGGAAATCTTGCTCTCGGAAAATATGAATGGACGCGGCTGATAAATTGCTGAGATGGGTTGAATGTTGAAGGGACGTGTGAAGAGCATTGAGGCATGAACAAGGAAAAATATGAGAACCTCATGTGATATAAAAAAGCATTGACTAATATTTTCAAAAGTGGGTATCGGCCGATCGTCCGATCTCCCCTTCGTCCGATCGGCTCCTACCCCTCACTAGATGGCATTCCCTGTCCCCTAGTGATTGTTGGGAGGATGGTCTTTCCTCATGTCCATCTCACATACCTTGTTGACGGTTCTTTCTTTTTTCTGCCTTTTTATCCTCACCCGTATATCCGGGAGAAGTTTCGCCAGGGGGTACAGTGCTTGGACTACCAAAGCTCGAACCTTCTTCGCCGACTCCGCCAGGACGAGCGGCCTTTTGTTCCTCCGATTCAAAGGGCTCTGTATTTTGGCTGGAGGAGCTTTTGGATTCTATTGAGGATCCCCTTTGTTGGTTTTTTTGCTTAGTCGGACTTGTGGATTGATCATCCTGCCGGATCATGTCCGATTGTTCTGCATACACAGCGACACTCGTAAGAACAAGGAAAGCTGAGAGCCCCACCACTGTCAATTGGTTTTTCATTTCAATTCTCTTTCATATGTAATGTGATTTTTATACATCTAAATTTAAGAGTCAGGGTTTAGATTTACCCCTGGGCCGTTCAGGCCCAGGGGCTGACGCATGCGTTATGGTCGATATCCGTCAGGGCGGTAATCATAATCTTTCCCACCAGAACGCCGGGATTGATACTGATCGGCTCCCTGCCTCTGAGGATCATACTGGTTTCTTGCGGTGGTGGTGTTGTATCGGTCAGATAACCGCTCCATAGGATCCTGGTAATTTCTTTCACGACTTTGGGAATACATGGATCGTTGATTTCCGCGATTCCGGTAATCATCCTCATCGTAATTCCGCATGTTTGACCGGGATTGGCTTCGATAATTGTCACGATCCCTGTTGCTTCGGTTATAGGAATTCTTCTGATCAGCCCCTTCATATTGAAAGGCGCGATCATGTGGAGGGAATTCTGTTGGGCTGAAACTGTCTCGTCGTGTCTGAAAGTCCTCGGCATTTTGATCCTGGTAATGACGTGACCGGTCATATCCGGAACGACTCATGCGAGACCGATCCGGATCGTAACGGTCGTAGCCTTCCCGATTCCCTTCAAATGTCGGTGTATCCTCATAATAACGATCGCGGTCGGCATAAAACCGATCCAAACTTTCATTCCATTTTGCTAATCTTTGTCTCTCCTGTTCCGTTAAATCCCAATGTTTTTGGACGTGGGCCCCGGCATTTTCTCCATCTTCCAGAATGGGAAGATTGCCTAATTGATTTTGAGTCACGTTCAACTTAAAGGATTTATTGCCGGACCCTTCCAAGGCCTGCCATGGAACGGAAATCAATTGGCCATCGGCTTTTCTCACGATGGCATAGGTCAGATCTCCATTACTATTCGTCATCACTCGATACACACTCCCGATTTCATGGCCATCGGACGATTTAACGGAATAATTGGCATCCTTGTCCGAAATGTCCAGGCCACCTAATTGGCCCGCTGGAAGGACAAAATACTCATCTCCCATTCTTCCGGCACTAAAATAATTATCATCATTTTGGCCCATCGAACGGACAAAGGTGGCAGTGCCATCTTCCTCCACTTTGGCCTTTACAAATTCCCCTTTTTCAAAATGACACTCGCCAAATGAAAATCCGGCTTTATTTGATCTCTCCTGTGTGCCGGATGACATTTGACTTGACCCCTGTCCGCTTGAACTTCCGAAGAGGCTATTACTCGAAGTCTTTCCAGTGCTTGACGAATCGTGACTCGAGGAGCTTTGACTCTTTGAACTCATACCTTGTGGACACAACCGATTGGTTTCGTCATTAATTCGAAATGTGATGCGTTCTCCATTACTCGCACGAAGGGTAATTTGGTCGCCGTTCTTTTTGGAGATTTCCCCCTGGATGATTTGTTCCATGGAGTGCGACCGTCCCGATTCCATGCGATCCGACCTGTCCCGTGACATGCCGGCTTCGGCCAATAACGGTAGCGTCAATAATGGAATGCCGGCAAGGATAACTGATCTGGCCATTTTGTTCCGCGTGAACATAATGTGCACCTCCTTTACACAGTTAAAGTTTGTACGTGGATTCTTCCACCAGGATAAATGATTTATGCACCGGTACAACTGGAGAAAACCCTGGTTTGGGATTTCCTTTTTTCAAGGGTTTATCTCAGTTAAGGCGGAAATGAGGAGCATGTTATATGCAGAAGAAGATTCTCATTTATTATCCATTTCGATTCAAAGAAGGAGGTTGTATGACTACCAAAATTCGGCAGGTTCTTTCCTCAAGTTCCCTTGTCGGAACCACCGTTCAAAATATGAGAAGGGAAGACCTGGGAGAAATTAAAGATCTCATGATCGATCTCTCAGGAGGGCGCATTGCCTATGCGGTGTTATCGTTTGGGGGATTTTTAGGAATGGGAGATAAACTGTTTGCGATTCCCTGGGAGGCATTCCAGGTCGTACAAGAGGAGGAGGTATTGTTATTAAACGTGGCAAAAGAAAAGTTAGAACAGGCTCCCGGTTTTGATAAAGACAATTGGCCGGACATGGCTGATGTGACATGGGGAAAAACCATTCATGCTTATTATGGGTATGATCCCTATTGGGATTAAACCGATGGGAAGAAATTTCCTAACACAGATTTGAATGTGAAGGAATGCTGATCATCAAGAACCCGCCATCCCGGCGGGTTCTTGCTGAGGATTCCACTCCTTTTTGAGAGGCGTCTCTTTCCCCACTAAGCCTAATCTTTCCCCCCATTCCTGGTCGAATCCACAAATTCTTCGGTTGAGTGATCTAACGCCCGGCCTGCCCGGCCCTTTCCTTTATGGATAAACAAGAGGTTGTGTCCTTCTAACGAATGGCTGGATGAAGGTATAGATAACTCATAGTTGACAGGGCGTTGATGATCCGATAGTTGCAATTTTGGATTATAGACACTGTTAAATTTCCATAACATTTTGACAAAATTGGTCTGTCCGCGAAGAAGGAGGCCGGCGGCAATTCGCATGGTGCCTTTTAGCGCACTCCAGCCGAGATGTTTGAGGTTGAGAATTCGTTGGGTTTTGACCAGCTCTTCATAAAATTCCGGCAACGGTAAGCGGGTGGGAAGCACCGAATGTTGGATGTCGTATAGCCGATAATCCCGCGTCTGAACTCTCCGAGATTCCTGGTGCCATGTTTCCGTGCCGGGATAGGGCGTATTGACACTAATATTGACAACCTCCGGGACCTCCAAGCACCATTGACGCACGGTTTCAAATCGATCCTTATCCCAGGTGGGGTCGGCAATGATGTTAATTGCCACGATGATGCCCAAGGAGCGGGCAAATTCCAGGGCTTCAAAATTTTTACCAAGTGAGATGCGTTTTCGATGTTGAAGCAATCCTTCCTGATCTATGGCCTCCAGCCCTATAAACATATATTTCATTCCCAGCTTTTTCCACAGGCGAAAGACTTCCTTATTCCTCAACAAGACATCACCACGGGTTTCCAGATAATAGGACTTTTTGATACCCCGGCGTGCGATTGCCTCACCAATGGCCATGCCATGCTCTGCCTGGATAAAGGCCACATCATCCACCAAAAACACTCCAGGTTCACGAATACCCGTTAGATCCTCCACGACCACCTCAGGACTAACCGGACGATAACTTCGTCCATAAAATGTCCAGGCACTACAAAATGAACAATCCCAGGGGCACCCGCGAGTTAATTCAATAGATGCGCATGGATCCAGTACACCAAGAAAATATTTGTTCCGGTGACGAAGTAAATTCCTGGCCGGCCTCACCTCATCCAGAGACTTGACGAATTCGGGAGGCGGTCCCTCAGCTTCGCCTGTGACCACACCGGGAATCCGGTGCACATTTGAGCGATCATGTTGGATGGCGTTGAGGAGCGGCCCGATTACCGGCTCGCCCTCCCCTTTGACAATGGCATCGATAGCTCCCTCCGCATGCTCTAGAACCTCCCTGGCGACAAAGGAAAGGCTGTGTCCCCCGGCCACGATAAAAATTTTTGCAAACGAGGCCTTGGTCATCTTTGCGAGGTCGATGATTTCGGGAACATTCGGCAAATAATTACATGAGAGGGCAACGACATCGGGACACCATTCCTTCAACATCCTGAAATAGTCCTGTGGTTGCTCCACCTGCAAGTCGATGAGTCGCACGTCATGACCGGCCTGCCTGGCTGCTCCCGCCACCAGTTCCAATCCTAAGGGCTCCAAACGCAGAAAAATTTTGGTATACATCAACGGACCGGGATGCACGGCGAGAATTTTCAAGACGAACCTCCTTTACATATTACTAATAGACCGGCTTTCGATTCTTTCTCCAGGATTGCCAAAGCTCAGCCAGGGTTTTGCAGAGTATATGCCATTGTTTCCATCAGTTATGGTGTAGTCAGACAATCACCTATACACAGGAGGCGTGGCTACTTATGGTCGATACGAGTATTAAAAAAGTTCAATCGGATCATTCTCCCAGGGGTGCCATGGGTCAGAAATATTTGGCTACGGGCGTCGGATTAGCCATGCGATTATGGGAGCAATTGCCTGTCGGGCAAACACAGGAATCTTCATCCAGGGATTATGAAACCATCGGATATGTCATTCACGGTCGTGCTGAGCTTCAGCTGGAAGGCCAAACAATTTTGCTGAATGCGGGAGACTGTTGGGTGATACCCAAAGGCGCGAGTCACAGCTATACCATTCTTGAAACATTTACTGCCGTCGAAGCGACTCACCCCCCAGCCCATGTACATGGCCTGGATGAAGTCCCCCGCTGATCTATTATGGATTGACTGGGGGAAGCTGATGCTCTGGCGCATGTTCTACCTTCTGGAAGATTTGTAAGGCCTCAGGCATTTCTTCTTGAAGACGTGTAATTCTCGTCTCATGGCTGGGATGGGTGGAAAGAAATTCAGAGGGCGCTCCCTCACTTCCCTGTTGCATGCGTTGCCACACCCGAACCGCTTCCTGTGGATCATAGCCAGCCCTGGCTGCCAGAATGAGTCCAATGGAATCGGCTTCGGATTCATGCGTCCGACTGTAGGGGAGGAGGATGCCGACTTTGGTTCCAAGGCCTAGGGCAGCCATCGTGGCCTGCCCGACAACAGGGCCGGCACCACTCGCCCCAAGGCCCACCGCGGCAGCGGATAGCCCGGCTTGAGCCAGCACCTCCTGACTCATACGCTCCGAACCATGACGCGCGAGGGCATGGACGACTTCGTGCCCAAGAATGGCCGCCAGTCCGGCATCGGTTTTCGCAACGGGGAAGATGCCTGTATACACGGCAATCTTCCCGCCTGGCAGGGCAAATGCATTTTTGGTCTGGTCATCTTTGATTACGGTGACTTCCCACTTGAAGGCCTTGGCATCTTCCGCAAATTTGGATTCTTTTGCCGCTTGAATGATCCTTTCCGCCACACGTTTCACGGCTCCAATTTCCTCAGGGGATTGAGATTGTTGGACCTTGGGATCGGAAAGAATTTGTTGGAAGGCTTGTTCACCCATTTCTGTGGCCTGAGATTGAGGGACCACGACAAGTTGGGATCGATCGGTATACGGAACGGTTTGGCAACCCATCGCCATGCTCATCAACATCAATAATGAACAAAAATGTCTAACAAGATGAAGAGGGGGAAGCATGGGTTGGATGTGCATGGATTTACTCTCCGTTTCGTGCTAAGGCAGCAAAACACATAAAAGAAATCATGAAGGAACCGGATGGGAGAATGCAAAAGACAAGTGACTCTTTGAAGGGAAACAAAATGTCTATAGGGCAGACATTAATTCTTTTTTTCTGAAATGCCGGGTTCAGAATAAAGGGAGGATGGGATTGAATGTGGAAAGAAGAGAATACCATACAAATGAGGACGAGGGTACTTCAATTCATTTAAATATGAGCGAATCAGCGTTGATTAGGAATAACTTCCTCCGGGTTGTCCAGGTTAGGCCGGACTGTGGATGCCGCTTCAGCGGCCAATCAACCCGAAGGCTGTTTCCAGGTTTTTCAGGGAATAGGGTTTTACCAGAGCGGGGGTTGCCCAGGGGGGGAGAGGCATGGGCAATCATCGTCCGATCAAAATGAGTTGTTGTGAAAAGATGGGAATAGTTGAGATAACATGGGTCTTTCCAGGGTGTGGGTGAATTGAAAGGCATTTATTTCCGGCATCCGGAAATCACAAAGCACCAGATCAATGCGTGAGGAGCGCAATATGCAAAGACCTTCATGACCACCAGTCACCTCCTGACACACATGTCCTCACGAGGGTAATCTGGGGATTAAATTTTCCGATGGTTCGGATTGTTCTTCCTGACTTAAACCCTCCTTCTCCGGGCGTTGCCTCGAGTTCTCACGATAGAATTTCATAGCCTCTTTTATCATTAGCACTTCTTCATGTTCATGTGAATGACCATGAATAACACAACGGGAGGAATTTTGGACTTCGTCCTCAAGTAGTTGACGGTTGTATACGACATGTTCTTCTCATTAGCCTTTCTGATATTTGGGATTGGCACTCGTGGGTAAACCTTATACATTTGGTTTTTTCTGATTGCCGATTTGTCCATTGGTCGGTTTGCGGCTTTCATGCTAGTGATAACGGAGAATACGGCAATTGAGAATCTGGATGAAGGATTCAGCTTTTCATGTTGGCCTCTCAACAGTTTTTCAATTGAACATTACATTCACTTTTTCAGGAGGTGTGTTATGAAAAGATTTTTAACTGTATGGATGGCCACCGCGTTCATTCTGGGTATGACGTCCATGGGAATGGCCGGTCAGGGCATGAAGGCCGGTTCAGCTGAGGAAAATGTCCCTGACAACATTCAACGAAGCACCCCGTCCGCTGAGCCCTCACTCGACAGTGGAAGTGGTCCGGGGAGCCGATCGGATCAATTAACGGAAATGGGAGACGTGGGTTCTCAGAATCCCAGCGGAACAAGTAAATCCGACCAGGCCGCCAGAGATTTGGAAAAAAGGAATAAGAAAGCTCCAATTTCCAGTCAGAGTTCATCACAAAAAAGTCACTGATGCACTGAGTGGAATGGCAAAGTGTCGGGTGTCATGAGTTGGCCGTCAATCCGGCAATCAAATTGACGGCCAACTCCTCCGTCACCTCCTTCGTGATGACTCATTTCGTTGATGTAGGTTCGATGTCCGTAGAGCTGGAGTCAAAGGTTGTCCGGACTGGGTTAAACGGTTGCCGACTTATCAATAAGAAGAGGAAATGACATGTTACGAGATCTCAATAAAACTCAAAACTGCGTATTACAGGGTACTGATGGGATAATCGGTACGGTGGCGGATGTCTATGCAAATGATCAGACATGGAAAATACATTATCTGGCAGCGAACACCGGTAACTGGTTGCAAGGCCGCCATGTGTTGATTTCTACCCAGAGTTTTGTGCATCCCCAACCGGAAGTTGGGTCGTTCCGGGCTTTAGTCAGTAAGGGGCAAGTCGAAGGCGCACCGGCCTTTGAAATCGAAAAACCATTCTCCTGGGAGAAGGAGCGGGAAATCTGCAATTATTACCGGTGGAGCACCTATTTCCCAATTGACGAGAGGGAACTGTCGGTTTTCCCCGGCACATTAATCAGCGCAAATGGGCTTAAAGATTATTCCCTTCAGGCGGCGGATGGTGAAATCGGAAAAGTTGTGAATTTTCTTATTGATGATGCCATTTGGACTGTGCGCTATCTGGTCGTGGATACCTCGAAATGGTTGGCGGGTAGAAAGGTATTGATCAGTCCAATGTGGAATAAATCCATTAACTGGGCAGAGAGAATGATGGTCGTGGACCTCAATCAGGACCAGATAGAAAAATCTCCGGAGTATGATCCATCCGCCCCAATCGAACGAGTGTATGAAATACATCTCTATCAACATTACGGTAAACCACATTATTGGTAGACCTGAAAAGAAAAAGCATGTCAAAAATATGGAAGGTTTGTGGAGGGATATTCGATGTTCTGCTGCAAAAGGGCAGTCATGTTAATCCATCCGACCATAAATCCCGGTCATCAGGGTAACGTACTTTCCTCCTGACGTTCTCCTGAAAGCCCCACGGGTGTCCGGTAACGAGGTGTTAGCTCCGATGGTAATTTTTAAAATGAGGTTCATAAAGGGCCTATGTATGAGCATCTGGTCATATTTGGAGCGACAGGCGACGTCTCAAAGCGATATATTTTCCCTGCTTTAGCTCAAGTTTTCGCCAACCGCGGTCTTCCCTCAGAATATAGAATTACGGGCGTTGGGCGGCGTGATTGGAAGACGCCTCAGCTTCAAGAGCATGTGTCCAAATTACTCGGTCAGCATGAGGATCTACCATTTCCAAGATCCCGCCAAGGATTTTTGAGGTCTTTGGAGTATGCGCATGTCGAAGATCTTTCCGACGCTCGACAGATTCAGGCGATTTTTCATAAAAAGGCAGAGTCGACGCTGCTATATTTAGGGCTCCCCCCTCAGATGTTTCCTACAGTTTTGGAATCCCTGCGACGGGTTACCCTGCCGCCACAATCCCGGATCATTATCGAAAAACCATTCGGGCTCAGTTATGCCCAATCACAGGAATTGAACCGGCTCGTGCATCAGCAATTTGCTGAAGAGCGCGTTTTCCGCATCGACCACTTTTTAGGAATGCCAATTGTGTCCGCCGTCTTTGGTCTCCGGTTTTCCAACCCCGTATTTACCCCTATCTGGAACCGGCATCATATTGAAAAGATCGAGGTGATTTGGGATGAGACCTTGGCGCTGGAAGGGCGGGCGGACTTCTATGATTGTGCCGGAGCTCTGAAAGATATGATTCAAAATCACCTCCTTCAGTTATTGGCCGTCCTGACTCTTGAACCCTTGGAGACCATGTGGTCCCCTGATTTTCGGGACAAAAGAGTGGAATTGTTCAAAGCAGTGAGAAAACTGTCAAGGGCTGAGATTCGATCCCAGACCTTACGAGCCCGTTACCGGTCAGGGGAGATAGGGAGTGTGCGGGTTCCCGGTTATGCAAAAAGTCAGGGGGTAGATCCCGAGCGAAATACTGAAACGTTTGCGCAAGTGACCTTCTGGGTCGACAATGAACGCTGGCAAGGCGTGCCGTTTGTGTTACGTTCCGGAAAAGCTTTAGGTCGGGAACGAAAAGAAATCCTGGTGCATTTTAAAAGGGGGCAGAAAGATCCGGGATCTTTCCTTCCCACAGAAGGCGGGAATATCTTGTGCTTGAATCTGGCGAGTGAAGAGGTCAATCTTGGGATATTTAGCATTCAGGATGCCGGAGGGATTACACCTGCACCGATGAGGGTGGACGACCCCGTTTCTCCTGAACGTCTTTCCCCCTATGAACGGTTGTTTCTCGAAGCCATGTCCGGCAAATCACAACTTTTCGTGCGGGATGATGAGGTCGAGGAGATGTGGAATATCATTCAACCCATTGCGGATGCCTGGGCGGACAATGTGGTATCCTTGCAGAGTTACCCGGCCGGGTCCAACGGTCCACCCAGGGAGGATACCGGAGCATTGACCGAGTACGGCCATTTCCAGACGACAGGGGAGACTCCTGGGAGCGAACCATTCCCAAACTATCATTAGTTAGGTTTCCATGGTGCGGTTAGTTGTTGATGCTGAAGATGTGACTCGTCTTTTAACCAACGGCATGAAACGAAACGTCAAAAAATTCAACGCACTTAACACCATGGCGATTTCGTAACGATCCCAGGCCACTGCCATTCCAATGGCTCCGGTGTTCCAAATACTTGCGGCGGTTGCGGTTCCGGCCACATTCCCTCTGTCTTTGAGAATGGCGCCACCGCCAATAAAACCGATTCCGGTTAAGATGCCATAGATGACACGTCCTTCGGCATCGGTGGACGACAACACATGGATTCCCGTCAGCATATAGGCGCATGAGCCGAGTGCAACCAGGGGAAATGTTCGCAGCCCTGCACCGTGTGATTCTTGTTCACGATCCCAACCAAGAGGAACCGCCAATAAAAAGGCAATGATCAGATGATAGAAATGCGACCAAATTTGTTGCCAATCCAATTCAAGGACCATGTTCATCGTGAATTCTTTCCCTTCTATACTTGGTCGAACCCAAATCCTGAGAACGGTTCATCATGATGGTGGGAGATTCCATAGAATATATGGCAGACCTTAAACCTGGCCGGATGTATTATGGTGTATATATTTCATGGTGTACCTCCGTGATATTGCCTCGCTGAATCCGGGGAATTATCAGCTCCCGGGCAAGGATTTTCAGGCAAGCCGCGAAAGGGATGGCAAGAACTAATCCTAAAACACCTCCCAGGGCCCCGCCGATCAGCACCACCAGCAGAATGGTTGCCGCGCTGAGGTCGGTTGACTGGCTTTGAACCCATGGCGTGAGCACCCATCCCTCAAGAAATTGTACTCCCAGGTAGACGGCACTGGGCCAGACAAGGAGTTGCATCCAATAATTGTCGGTTGAGCCGGATCCCATGGACATATCCAAATATTTCAAAAGAATAGCGACGGGCCACATCAAGGTGGCGGCATAAGGGACCAAACTCAATAATCCTGCGCCAACTCCCAGGAGAATCCAATAAGGCATCCCCACCCAAAACCATCCGATTGCAAACATCACACTCATCATTAACGCAATCAGTAATCGGCCTCTGAAGAATTCTCCAATGGCCCGATCCATTTTGGATAGTAATTTCGGCCACCGGTCATCCTCCTGAGATTCGACGGCACTCCATATCGTGCGTTGAATGGAAGGAAAGCTCCAGGCAAAAAGGAAAAAATAAATGATGATTAAAGAGAACGAGAATAGGAAGGAGCCCAGTGTACCGATAATGAGATTGGTCAAATAAAAGACCTGCCCGGTTCCCGATAAAAACGTCTTGAGGGTCGATAACGGATTATCCTGGATGTTCCCGGAAATTTCCTTGAAATTCCGGGTTATTTCTTTCACATCCATGCCGTGGCGATCGGCCAGAAGAGAAAGATAGGTGGGAAACTTTTCAATGAAAGACCGCAATTGGTCCGCAAGTCTCGGTCCAACCCAAAGGACGAACCCAGACACCAATGCACAGATGACCAACGCCATAAAGGTCACGGCGAGCCACCGTGGGAGTTTCCATGTCTGTTCAACATAATCCAAAGCAGGATCAGTGAGGTAGGCCAGTCCCAGGCCTATCAAGACCGGAACCAAAATGGCCTGCAATTGAAAACACAGCCAAAGTAGGAAGACTCCCATCGCCACGATACACAATTCACGAACCGCAACAATTTCCCAGAGATGAACATGTCGGGCTGGTTTCATAGTGGTTGAAGAGGGAGATACCACTGGTAGACCTGGGTGTCCAATACGGACGTCCTTATGATCATTTGCCATCATCATCTTTATCAAAATTCAAGATGATCCTACATGGATAAAACTTCGCGGAGTCCTTCGTAACTTGTCTATTTGAGTGAGTAACCTAAAGAGACATTATGAGACAATAGGGAAAATGAGTTGGTGGAAATTTTCCTAATCAATAATTTCCCATTCATGGCATGTTCTCCTTGAAGGAGGAGAGAGGGTGCCGGAGATGGCATTCGGGATTTTCATCGTGTCAGAAGGAGGACAGGATGATCGGAATACGGGCAGTCAATCTCAGTGAAGCAGATAACCAATCGTTCCCCGGAGACAACAAACGCTCACCCGCGAAACCTCCACCTGAACCTGAAAGAAAATCGCCCCCCATTGGTCCCCCGAAACGGGACCCGAAACCGGAGCCGATTGACGATCCGCCTATGCCTCCATCGCCTGGAAACGATCCCAACGATGAACCTCTCCCAATTGGTGACCCGCCAGATACCTCGGATCACCCTATACGTATGAGAGGCACGGCAGCCGGCTTTCCCGTCGAATGGCCTATGAATTATTCCGGAAACAGAGGCGGGATGGTCTTCATCAACACTCCTGATCCGACGATCTGTGCTCCTCTTTAACCTCGTGAAAGGAGGTCTCTATGACGATATTGAAATGGGCAGCCATTTTTTTTGTTATTGCGCTCATCGCGGGCGGATTGGGATTCTCCGGAATTGCGGAGGGCGCTGCCGGAATCGCCCAAATATTATTTTATATTTTTCTCGCACTGTGCATTGCCATGGTCCTCATCGGAATTTTTGTGGCAAAAAAAATTACGTAACGCCCTGTTGAGAAATAGTCAGCGTGACCAAACACCAGCGTTGCTATACATGCTGGCGCGAAGTAAGGCACTTACATAAGAAATGAGACTCCATGATAAAAAAGGATGTTATGACAAATCACGAAAAAGCCAAATTGATTGAGCCGTGGATTAATCCTGCAGAACGGGTCACGGTGGACTTTAACGATGTGACAGGGTTGAACGCCGAAGTGTTTGGATGCACCGAAAACGTGGTCTATTTGTTATTTCAAGAGACCTTCCCGCATATGAAGGAACAAATTACCATCCCGTTGAGAGCGGTGCAGGTAGAAGAGGATGATACCCATTATACCCGTGATCCTGATGCTCCTCTTCAATGGCGTTTGCGCCTTCGGGTGAATCAAAATCGTCCGGAAGGAATATGACATCGCACTCATTGCTCGGTGTGAGCGTGTTGATCGGGAGAATTTAAAAGAATTAGACGATGGAAGGATATTGCCTGCACAACTTGTCCATTCACAATTTTCCGGGTCTCCGGCTATCCTGAAAAAATAGGGAGAGAAAGAAGCTTTCAATATGCATACCAACGACAAGGAAAGGAGAGTCTAATGAAATTCATTTCAGGAGAGCGAATGGTAGTGGGCACTGCTGTCATGGCCCTGTGCTTGGGTGTGCCTTTCATGGCTCAGGCAGCTTCATCCTATGATTACAGGGACCGATCCGATGTGGATACACGCGGATGGTCCGATTCCCGTTCCATCGATGATGCCAATAGCAACCGGCATGACAATCGGCAGTTTTATACCGATCAATATGGGGATCTGGATACGATGGAAGATCAGGAAAAGGAAATAGGGTATCGGGGTGAAGGGTATGTGACTCAAGAAGGGTATCGGTCCACAGCCTCCACAAGAAATCCACGGTATCCAAATGACCTGCGGCGAGCCGATGAAGCCATTCGCCGTGATATTCTTGCTGAAATGGGCGGGGGCACAGAGAGGGTTCACGTCAGCGTAAAAAATGGGGTAGCGACGTTATCAGGCATGGTCTTAAATCGGGACGCCATGGTGGAAGCGATCGAAGATGCCTATGAGGGTGGCGCTCAAAAAGTCCAAAACGAATTGCGAATATTTCGATATGATGAGCGCCCGTGGGGCGAGCTGAGTGATAGGAGTTTGGCAAAGGCCGTGCGGGAGGAATTAGCCTGGAGCCCATATGTGGATGAAGATCCTATTCGGGTGGATGCGCGGCGAGGCGTCGTGACGCTCCAAGGCACCGTTAAAAACAGATCCGAAATGGCGGCTGCGGTCGAGAATGCCTATGAAGCCGGAGCACGACGTGTCAATAACCTGCTGAGGATTGCCAATTAACAAAGTAAATGGGATGGTCGTTGTGATGGGGAAGGGACAATTGCCAGGCTCCAATTCCAACACTTGTATGATAGATGAGGTTGACACGAAAGTGATGAAAACGACCGGGGACATTATTGATTGGAAAAATTGGTGAATTTTCCATATGTCCTGTTTCCGGGTGAAAGGGTTTTCCTTTGAAAATGAGAAAAAAATATTATGAAGGCCATGCACATTTGTCACCCTAAATTCAAACCGGAAGGGGAAACGTTATGCCAATTTTATTATGGATTTTGGGAGTTCCTCTCAGTCTCGTACTGATATTATGGTTGTTCGGAGTGATCGGCTTTTAATAAGCCGTTTCAGGATTCAATTTTCCTTTAGAAGAATTTGAATAATCACAGGTCCTGACTGAACCAATTTAATATATTGTCGGTACCACGGGCCCGGATATTTCGGTTGAAAGAAATGTCCGGGCCCCTTTCCATTATGGAGCACTCCCGGCTCCGAAATTTTCCCATGTATTCTGATTCGCGGATCAGCCCGGGTAGCCAGGCTGACATTGGCGCGACAGGGTTGACAAAAAAAAGAAATCAAATGTCCATTTGTTCGTTTGGTTTTATATGGTAAAGCTGATTCTGATCAGGAAGATATCGAATTCTCTCCGGTCACGAGAAAGGTAGGGACGACGTCTATGTCAGGGACAACACAACAGGCCGGCTTTGGAGAAGGGCGTGGAGTGCTGGTTTTTTTACCTTTGGGAGTGGGGGTATTGGTCACAGCTCTCCTCTATGCATCTCAAATAACCTCTCTTGCAGCAGGCTTGCCGACACATTCCATGCAAGGGCTATGGCTTCAGAAATACCGTGACGAGAAATCTATTTCTACGGGGGCCCCCGGGGCGATCTTTATCTATTCATGGCAACCCTGGGGTGGGGTTCTAGTTGATGATGACAAAAGACCTCTCGTTTCCATGTGGGACGTCTCTATCCTGCCTTTGAGGTCGGGAGGAAAACTTCCGTCAAAGACCGAATAGATTCGTATGGTTTTAGAATCAGAAACGAGCTAAAGCGTGGCGACACTCTTCCGTCCGTTCAAATTCTTTGATGACGAAATCAGAATTGGAGGACGACATCATATTGATGAATGGCATAGCTTTGGATTCCACCACCTAGGATTTGACGTCAAGCGGAGGGAAGGCAGCAGAAAGAAATCGGATTACAGGGATGTGGATTGCTACTCTGAATCATTTGAAAGTCGGTAGTGCTTGGCTCGACGGGCTGTGATGAGTATTTTTCTTGTTATTGACCCCGATCCTGATTCCCAAGAAGCATGGGTACGCCTCGGGGATTTGTGCGGAGTTGAGATAGTTGTGACAGGCAATCTTTCGGAGGGCATCAGTCTCTCTACCCAACAATCTGTCGATCTGATTGTCGTAGACTTGTTTCTCCCCCAGAAAAGCGGGTTTTCGTTAATTTCTGAAATCACGTCGAAAGAAGGCCATCCTCCAATTATTGCGACATTCTCCGCCGACCAGGCGCCAAATTTCAATATTAAACGGTTTGCCCATCTGCTGGGAGCGTCCTATACCTTCGAAAAACCTCTTAACCCAACGCGATTTCTTCAGGCTTGTAGGGAGTTGGTGATGCGTTTTCCCCTCTAACTAAAGTAGAGAAAGAATTGGATGATACGTGTTCTCTACTCTTTTTTATTTGCCATGCTCACGCTCCTGCTGAACATTCGATCATGTGGTGTTGTGCCAAACCCATTCCACAAACTTTGAGAAGAAAATTATGCCATCTGAAGATCCCGGGTGAAATGATGGCGTTTCTTTCCCGTTGATAAATTTTTTAACCCCAGAGCCGGCCAGAATACCTCCTCTTCTCTCAATGAATGTGGAGAGACATGAAAATTCAGCGTCACGTCGGGGTTGAGGAGAAATGAGTCGCCCACTTCCGTAATGACCTCCATGCAGGACAGGCAGAGAGGTAAATGCCACATTCGGTAATCAAATCCATATCCCTCCCTGAACATCTCTTGCCATTTCGTATCCTCAAGGCATGGGTAGTAGGGGGGATCGCTTTTTCGATAAAATGGCAATAAGGTTTCTAGATTTTCCCTCACCTGAAGATGAAAAGATTCAGGATTGGAAGCTTGATTTTCAACCAACGATTGGACCTCTTGGGTGGTTAATCCAACTTCTTCTGCGGCCTGGAACCACCCCTTTTGCCGCCATCGTGCAAAGTTTTTATAGATGCGCTGGGTCTGCCCCTCTTCCAAACCAAGAAGGAATCCGACTTCGACCGGCTTCATGCCGTAAAAGTGATAAAACAGACAGATCAAGGCGTCCCGGCTCAGGACGGCCCGATTGAGCAGGCCATCCAGAAAACGGTACAAAACGGGATTAGAGGTTGATGAAGCTTTAGATTCCTGGGGCTTTCCAAAAAAATCTGATATGAACCCATCCAACAGCAGAGCAGGTCGACAGGGGAGCTGAGAAGGACAGTATTCGATAAACCGTTCAACCAGATCAAACGAAAGTCGCAGCAATAATTTTTCATGGGCCGAGTTGTCGGCCCATTGCCCCATGTCTTGCAGAATGCGCCGAATAAGGCCCGAAGAACGTTCCAGGAAGTAGGAAAAGTTTGCCGGAATGAATTGTTTGAATTCTTCAGAATTATTAATCACACCGTTGGTTGATGGGGATAACGTTTTCAAGGTCGCCCTCCTTGCTTGGGGGAATGAAAATGAATAAAAAAATAATGGGGACTCCTCATAGCCCTCGAGCGTAAGTGTTGTACAAATTTAGCGAGATGCCTCCCATTTCCGTACTGTTAAAATCCCTTGATTCCCCCGTTACCGACCCTAGGGGATGTCATGGCTGGACTTTGGAAATTTCAGAGGAAGATCCATAGGAATTGGAGAACACTCTCCTAAAAGAGGCTGAAAAACCCTTATTTGTCAACTGAAATGGATGGGGAGGTGTGATAGGTTTGAAGCAAAACCAGGAAATCAGGCAGCCACCGGTCTTCTCCACTGTCAGCCTACAAGACAAAATATAGGTGAAAGGACTTAGTCCATGTTTTCTTCAAATCAAATGGCCGAAAATATTCGAAATAAAAATTGGATGGAAACCCCACTCGGGGACATGGCCGGATGGCCCTCTCAGCTCAAAACCTCCGTCCAAATTATTCTGGATTCGAGATATCCCATGTTTGTCTGGTGGGGGGAACATCTCATCAATATTTATAACGATGCCTATATCCCGATATTGGGAAACCGCCATCCGCAGGCGTTGGGTGCCTGTGCGTCGGATATTTGGTCTGATATCTGGGATGTGATTGGTCCGCAGGCGGACATCGTTTTTCAGGAAGGTCGTTCCACATGGAATGAGGACCTTCCTCTATTCATGCGTAGACATGGATTTTTAGAGGAGACATTTTTTACATTTTCCTACAGCCCAATTAGGAATGAAACAGGAGATATCCTAGGACTCTTTTGTGCCTGCACCGAAGAAACTAGCCAGGTTTTAAAAGGACGGAGACTTCATACGCTCAGACGAATGTCCGGAGTGACGGAAAAAGTCGATTCTGTGGGAGAGGTTTGCCGGCTATCGGCTGAAATTCTCAAGGACAATCCCTTTGATCTCCCGTTCAGTCTCATCTATTTGTGGGATAAGGACGAACGCTCTCTGTGTCTGGCGGCACAATCAGGTTTTCAGTCTGATTCACTCCTGACCCCACTTCGACTCGCGATGGATGGAGACACGGTTCACCCTCCGCCATGGTGGCCACTGTCACTTTCCCCCAGGCGGGATGAGACCGTATTCACTATTGACAGTCAGCTGAATCTTCCGAAAGGGCCGTGGCCGGAGCCGCCCAATCAGGGGATGGTGCTGCCTGTGGAGTCGTGGGGGACACAACGACAATCCGGCTATCTGATTGTGGGGCTCAGTTCGAGGCTGGCCATTGACGACCGGTATCGTGAATTTCTGAATCTGCTTGCAAAAGGGATTTCGGGAGCCATCAACCGTGCGCAGGTCCGGACTGAAGAGCGCAAACGGATTGAAGCCTTAGCCGAACTGAACCGCGCAAAAACTGAATTTTTCAGCAATGTAAGTCACGAGTTCCGCACCCCTCTTACACTTATTCTCGGTTCTCTGGAAGAGGCGATGCAGACTACCACGTTCACCACGGCTCCGGGTGTGGAGGTGGCCCACCGAAATGCCGTGCGGATGCTGAAGCTGGTGAACACGCTGTTGGATTTTTCCAGCCTGGAAGCAGGCCGCATGCAGGTCGTGTTTGAACCGGTGGATCTCTGTGAGATGACTATTGACCTGGCATCGTCGTTTGAATCTGCCATGAATAAAGCCGGTTTAGAATTTATTGTGTCCTGTTCCACGCTGTCTCAACCGGTCTATGTGGATCGAAGCTCCTGGGAAAAAATCATATTGAATCTCCTTTCAAATGCCTTGAAATTCACCTTGCAAGGACGGGTGTACGTGGAAGTATGTCCTCATGCCGAAAGCGTGGATGTCCGTATCGGGGATTCAGGGGTCGGTATGAGCCGGGAGGCGCTTTCGCATGTGTTTGACCGATTCTTTAGAGCCAAGGAAGCCTTAGGACGAACATTTGAAGGAACCGGAATTGGTTTGGCCTTAGTCAAAGAATTGGTAGAAATGCATGGCGGGAAGATTCATGTGGAGAGTGAACCCGGAAGGGGAAGCGTGTTTACCGTAACGGTGCCGTTCGGATTTCATCACCTCCCGCCGGAGCAGGTATGCCACACCTCCACGCACACAACCGACAAGGGTTTAGCGAACTCGTTCATTCTGGAATCCGAGCAGTGGGTCGGAGGCACGGATCATGAACCGGCCATTCAGGAAATTCTCCAGAATGAGGAAGCTTCACTTTCAAAAACAGATCACTCACGTCCCACCATTTTATTGGTGGAAGACAATCGGGATATGCGGAATTATTTGACACGATTACTGTGTGCCGACTATGAGGTGGTGTCTGTCTGTGACGGGCAGCAAGCCTTGGAACGGGTTCACACGGTCCGCCCTCACCTTATACTGAGTGATATCATGTTGCCCCGAATTGATGGCATCGAGTTACTGAAACGTCTCCGGTCCAATCGGGAATTCCAATTGATCCCGTTTATCTTTCTCTCGGCCAGAGCCGGCCAGGAGGCCGAAATTGAGGGGCTTCTGACCGGTGCGGATGACTACCTCGTCAAACCGTTTGCCGCAAAAGATCTTCTGGCCAGAGTAAAAAAAACATTGGGACTGGCCACCATGCGTCGTGCCGCGATCGAATATGAATCACGCTTCGAGCATTTGGCTCATCATCCTGAGATCATGACCTGGATTACGGATGCAGACGGGGACTGTGTCTTTCTCAGTCAAACCTGGTACGACTTTTCCGGGCAGGTAGAGGCAACCGGTCTCGGTGAGGGATGGTTGTCTGCGATTCACCCTCACGACCGCCCATCCATTCAACAGGCGTTTTGGGAAGCGAACCGAAAAAGACAATCGTTTCGACTGGAATACCGTCTTCGGAGTGCGGATGGTGCGTATCACTCTGTTCTGGACTCCGCCTCTCCCCGCTTTGCATCGGACGGGAAATATCTGGGGTATGTCGGTTTGGTGCTGGACCTCTCCTCCCAGAAAGATATCGAAGAACAACATCGGGAAAGTGAAGAGCGATTTCGTGCTCTTGCCAATAGCATTTCCCAATTTGCCTGGATGGCCGACTCGACCGGATGGATCTTTTGGTACAATGCACGCTGGTATGAATATACCGGTACCACGTTTAGGGACATGGAAGGGTGGGGTTGGAGGAAAGTCCACCACCCCGATCATGTCGACCGGGTCGTTGAAAAAGTCCGCCGGTGTTTTCAAACCGGGCACATATGGGAAGACACCTTTCCTCTGAAGGGCAAGGACGGCGAATACCGGTGGTTTCTCTCAAGGGCCGAGCCCATTCGAAATCAGCGTGGGGAGGTCGTGCGATGGATCGGCACCAATACCGACATTACCGAATTAAAAACCACACAGGAGCAACTCCAACAGCTGACGGGCAAATTAGAAAGCCAAATTGCCAACCGTACGCAAGAACTGCGTCATAATCAATCGCGCCTGCAGGCCCTCGTCGGTGAACTGATTCTGACGGAACAGCGGGAACGGCGCAGGATTGCCGAGGAACTTCATGATTTTCTGGCGCAACTCCTCGTCGCCTGCCGGTTGCACGTCAACAGGCTTGAGCAGATGGGTGCCGAGGGCCATATGCTTCCGGTTCTTCAAGAAATTGATCGCATTCTCAACCAATCGCTGGGATATACTCGCTCGCTGGTGGCCCAACTGGTCCCGTCGGTGCTGTATCAATTCGGGTTACTCAAGGCACTGCAGTGGTTGGCGGAGGATATGAAACAATATGGACTCACCGTGGAAGTCAAGATGGAGTGCGACCATCTGACGCTCTCCGAGAATGAGGCGGTTCTTTTGTTTCAATCCGTTCGTGAACTCATGCTGAACGTCAAGAAGCATGCCGCCGTGGACACCGTCTATCTGGCCGTCAGCCTTTCCTCATCGGATGAGGTCTGTATGGAAGTTTTGGATCGTGGCATTGGCTTCGATCCCAATCTCATCGAAAAACACAGCCATACGGCCAACCAATTCGGATTGTTCAGTATTCGAGAACGCATGGCGTTATTGGGCGGTCGGATGGTCATCGACTCGAGTTCCGGTTCCGGGACATGCATCCGCTTGTATGTGGCCCTATCTGAGAGGGAACAACCGAATGCAGCCTTACCTTCTTTAAAATCCGGACCTTTACTTGCCAAGAGATCCAGTCAGGACTTCAGTCCGGGTATGTCCTCGGGTTATCGGGTCCTTTTGGTCGATGATCATGCCGTGGTTCGACAGGGATTGCGAAGTCTGCTGGATGCCTGGTCCGACGTCAAGGTCGTCGGAGAAGCCGGGGATGGGATAGAGGCCATCCGCCTGACAGAATCTCTGCAACCGGATGTGGTGGTCATGGATATTAATATGCCAAACATGAATGGTATTGATGCCACCAGGCAGATTCGTCAGAACAACCCCAATATTCATGTGATCGGATTATCAGTTCGGCAGGACAAGGAAACTGAGCAAGCCATGCGTGAAGCCGGTGCGGCTGGATATTTGTCCAAGGAAACTGCCGGGCATGACCTGTATCGCATGATTGCCCATATCGTCAGGCTGCATCAAAACTTCGGCTAACCCCCAACGCAAATTCTGAATCCCGGATATTTTTTGTTTAAGCCCGCCAGATTTGTCAACTGACATTCCCAGGGTTTTCCCTCATGGTATCCAAGACCGTTCCCGCTCATGTTCAGGTCAATGGGAGGCATGAATTTGCTGGGTTACATTGCCGTAATGCCTTTGGTTCTTGCCTTTTTCTGCGGTAATGGCATAACCGCTGAGGATGTAGAAAATACGGCCGAGGTCACGGGAGAAGAGGTTGAAAAGGTTCAGGATATCGGGATAGCCGTCGCCATTAAAAGCCGGTTGTCCCGAGTCGATCGCAAGTCATTTTCTTCCATTGAAGTGTCGGTGAAAGACGGCATAGTGACGCTGACCGGGACAGCCGTTAGTCTGTGGACGCGGCAGCGTGCCACAGAGCTTCCTCAGGCTATTCGTGGCGTTCGAGGGGTGATCGATCGCATTTCAGTGGGACCGCTCGGCACAATCAACGATTCTGCACTTAAAGAACAACTTGAACACCTCTTTCTCGAAGATCCGGTGGTGGAACGCGATGACTTTCATGTTGATGTGGCCAAGGGGGTTGTGACGTTGAGGGGGCGGGTGCACTCCCGGCAAGAACAACACACGGCGCTCAATTTAGCAAAAATGGTCAAAGGCATTCGGGAGGTTCGAGACTTTCTGAAGGTGGAGAGTGTTCCAGATAGGCCGGACTCGATTCTAAAGGAGGAAATCACCCATCGTTTGGCATTTGATGTCTGGGTAGTCAACCCATCCATCCTAAATGTCCAGGTGGAAAAAGGTCGTGCCGTTCTGACAGGACAGGTGGGAAGCGTATACGAAAAAGGGCGGATTGCCGCCTTGGCGTGGGTTGAAGGTGTTCGTGAGGTGGACGTGAGCGGTATCACGGTCAATTGGGTGTCGCCGGATCCGATGATGCGGAATCAGCGCCCGTTGTATACGGACCGGGAAATTTCAAACGCCATTCAAGCCGTGCTGGCACATGACCACCGGGTTGCGCCATTCGGAATCCAGGTGTCGGTAAAACAGGGAACGGTGGTCCTGAAAGGAACCGTACCCTTTCTCTCTATCAAACGCGAGGCAGAGCAAAACGCGAATAACACGGTCGGGGTCCGATCCGTGAACAATCTCATTTCTGTAGATTCCAACGCGACGTCACAGGATGCCGATATTCAGGCCCGGTTATTCGCTGAGTTTGCACGAGATCCTGTCTTGGAACATTTCACTCTTGGGGGATTGGTCAAAAAGGGAGCCGTTCTGCTGACGGGGACCGTCGATTCGATTTATGAACGAAACCATGCAGAAAACGTGGCTTCCCGGATTCGAGGCGTGAAAAGCCTGACCAATCACATCAGCTTTACAAACCCCGAAATCGAAAAAACGGATTGGGAAATTCAACTGGATTTCGAAAACCAGGTGTGGTGGAGTCCATTCTTATCGAGCCAGGATATTGTCGCGACGGTGGAAGATGGCAAGGCGACCTTGTCCGGATCAGTGCAGCATATGCACCAACGTCTCATTGCCGAACAACAGGCGTTTGAGGCAGGAGCCTCGATCGTCCTTAACCGGTTGCAAGTGGGAACATCTTTGACATCTCCTGAATCTTCGACTCCAAGTATCCATGCCCGACGTTGAAAGTCGGGCCGGTCCAAATCGGAAAAAACTCAATCCAAATTCCCTCTAGTTCCCATCGTTTCCAGTTTTGTATGAAATCCTCTGTAGTGTGCCAGTGGAAAGCATGAATCCCACACCCATAGCCCGATTAAGTATTTAACCTCAAGGGTAATGAAGAGTAGCGCGAATAACCGGGACGCGTAAAATCAATAGAATTTTTTATACTTTTCTGGCTTTTATCATCTAACCTAATGAGGGAGGACATCGTAATGAAATGCACCATTAGCACCCCTGGCCAACAAGTGGTCCTGACGCTTACCGTGGATCTCAGTATTAATACCCCCAATTTGAGTCGAACCGATTTATTATTGGACCGTGTGGTTTCGTCATCGATTTCCTTACTCATTTTAGATTTACGGTCCTTGTCATGTTTGAATTCTATTGGGACCTGGACCATCTTTCAGATTGTGTTCAAAGCCAAACAACAGGGCAAAGGTGTGTTCCTGTATAATGTGCAACCTTCCATACAACCCTATTTAAAAGAGGCAGGAATATTTGAACTATCCACTTCAATCGATACCCAGGAGGAGCTCGGAAATGTGTTAGAAGGAAATTCCCGGCTTCAGGGGTCTTCTGCGAATGGGGAAAACTTGAAGATCTCAATAAAAGAAAGGCGACTATCATCTGCCGCAATAGCATCGTTGTAGAAAAAGTGCCTGGCGTCAAAGTTGTATTGCTGAATGGTCAGGTCATGACAGGTTTCAGTTTTGAACGAGTTTTGAAAAATTGTCACCTTATTCATCATCCTGCCTTGTGGCGGGGATATAGGACGCAGAATTGCAAAAGGATACTTTGACCCGGCTTAATCCCCGTGCTTAGGTGGAGAACGATATCGGATGATCTTTCTTTTTTTTGAAACCGTGAGATAAGGTAAAATTGAGATGAACTTCCCGGAAAGCCAAGACTTCCAGTGACTAGAAAAAACCCCTCGTCCAAGGGTCGATCAGTATCGTCGTCTTCCCCCTCACTCAAAAAATCCCCAACCCTCAAGAAAACAGGGAAGTCCGCAAACACCCCAAAGGCCTCCTCGTCAGCACAAACGCCTTCAATACGTCCCCAGAGGGAAGCGAATGATTCGTCGTCCAATGCGTTTCCCATAGTCGGGGTTGGCGCCTCGACCAGAGGGCTCGATGCGTTGTCCCAATTTTTTTCAACGCTTCCTGCCGATAGCGGAATGGGCTTTGTGGTGATCCAGCACCCGGCCTCCGATCGCGAAAACCTCATGCTTGAATCGTTGACGGGGAAGACCTCGTTGCCGATTCATGCCGTGGTAGATGAAGCATTAGTCGAACCCGATCATATTTATCTCATTCCTCCCAACACTCAATTGAGCATCGATGGTGGGTTTTTGCGTGTGGACCGGCCTTCACAAGGGCATGGCTTTCGAATGCCCATTGATCAATTTTTTCAATCACTGGCCGAAGATCAAGGTCCCCTCGCCATCGGGGTGATTCTGTGCGGCGCGGGGTCCGACGGTGCAGTCGGACTTCGATCCGTAAAGGAGCATGGTGGGTTAACGATAGCGCAATTGGCGGAAACGGCTCAATTCTCCGGGATGCCGACGAGTGCTATTCCGGCCGGATTGATCGATCATATTTTACGGGTTGAAGGTATCGCGGAGGTGCTGGTTCACTATGCGAAATACTTATACAATCTCCGTAACGGGAAGGGATTGGAAACCCTTCGGGCAGAAGCGCTGAATCATTTAGACGTGATTTGTTCCCATCTGCACCGGCGGACCGGGCATGATTTCCGTGGCTACAAACGGAACACGATGGGCCGGCGGGTACAGCGGCGCATGCAGATTTTGCACATTGCCTCTCCCGCGAAATATGTCAAACGGTTGCGGGAGGACCCGGAGGAAGTCGATGGGCTGTTTAAGGAGCTATTAATCGGTGTGACGCAATTTTTTAGAGATCCGGAAGCCTTTGCGTTTGTTTCAGGTACGATCGTTCCCAAGATCGCGAAATCCAAAAAAAACGATGAAGCCATCCGGATCTGGATACCGGGTTGTTCGACGGGAGAGGAAGCCTATTCCCTCGCGATCCTCTTTTATGAATACCTCCATCGGGAACATCTCAGCGTCCCTATTCAAATCTTCGGAACAGATATCGATGAACGGGCATTGGATATTGCCCGCTGTGGACGATATCCGGAGAGGATTCGGGAAGATATTCTGCCGGACCGGCTGTTTTTGTTCTTTGAACAGGACGGTTCCTCCTATCGGGTCGCCAAGGTGATACGCGATTTATGTATTTTTTCCTTTCATAATCTCGTCGGCAATCCCCCGTTTTCACGCATGGATCTAATTTCATGCCGGAACCTGTTGATCTATATGGAACCCACTCTTCAGAATCAGATGTTTTCCGTGTTTCATTATGCGCTCAATCCGGAGGGCTATCTGTTTCTCGGCGGGTCGGAACATGTGGAAGACCAATCCCGTTTCTTTCGCTCGGTTAACAAACGTTTTCGGGTGTTTCAACCAAAAGAGATTGTGCGCCGCATGTTTCCCGATTTTCCGATACGGAGACCGCGTAGCAGCATCCCCACTCCAAAACCTGCACTGTTTTCCCAGATTCAGGACCCCTTCACTCATACGTTCGAGCAACTGGTGAGGGAGGAGTACGGTCCTCCGGCAGTGTTGATCGATAAAGAGTGCCATGTGCAATATGTCTCCGGCCAGACCGGAACCTATCTGCAGCTTCCCTCCGGTTCAATCAACGTGAATCTGATCAATATGGTCATGCCGGATTTACGTATGCCGTTGCGATCGGGCATTTTCAAGGCATTGAAGACCGGCAAAGAAGTGGTTCACTCCAGTATTCAAGTGGCTGTGAATAATGACATTCACTCTGTGGATATCATTATTCGTCCTCTTTTCCATGCCATGCAGTCCGATTTGCTGATGGTGGTCTTTTATGAGAGAGGCATAATCCGGAAAACGTCAAAAGTTCGGAAGGGATCCTCGAAGGGCAAGCATCAGACGATTCGGGAATTGGAGCAGGAAATTCACACCACCAGGGAGCAATTGCAGGCGGCCATGGAAGAACTGGAGACCTCCAACCAGGAATTGAAATCTTCCAATCAGGAATTGATGTCCGTGAATGAGGAACTGCAATCCGCCAATGAAGAACTGCAAACATCCACAGAGGAATTGCAGTTGATAAATGAAGAATTGGAAACGGTGAATGCCCAACTTTCAGCGAAGGTGGAGGAGCTGGATCATGCCAACAGTGACATGGAAAATCTCTTCCGGACGACGGACATCGCCACGTTATTTCTCAATGCTAATTTATGTATTCAGAAATACACTCCGGCTGCGCAAAAAATGTTTCTGTTTTTGAATACCGATCTCGGCCGGCCCATTACCCAATTGTCCTCATTTTCCGGGGACGAAACGTTACTGCCGGATATTCGGGACGTACTGCGCACCTCACAGCCCATAGAACACACTCGCAGATTTTCTCATGTTCCTCAGACCTACTTTTCACGAATTACTCCCTACCAAACCAGTGACGGACAGAACCAGGGAGTCGTGTTGACCTTTGTGGACATCACGCCGCTCCGCAAGGTGGAAGATCAAGTGCTCCGTTTCTCTCAACAACAGAAGGTGATGGTGGAGTTCGCACAGTTGGCACTTCAGGAAAGAGATGTCCAAAAGGTCATGGACGAATGTGTGAGACTTCTGAACCGGACCTTGCCTATCGAAATGGCCAAAGTTCTGGAATTATGTCCGGGAGAAGAGTTCCTCCTTCTTCGCGCCGGGATAGGGTGGAAAGAGGGACTGGTCGGCCGGGCGGTGGTGAACGCCGATCACAATTCCCAGGCGGGATATACGCTGATATGCGACAAGCCGGTTATCGTCAAAGATCTATCCCGGGAAAGCCGGTTTTCCGGCCCCTCCCTACTGATTGATCATCATGTTGTCAGTGGGATGAGTTGCATCATTCGGGATCAGGACGGGAAGCCACATGGTGTCCTCGGAGTGCATACGACATCAAGTCGGGAGTTCCGGGAGAAGGAGGTGGAGTTCCTACAAGCCATGGCCAATATTCTGGCCTCGGCCATACATCGGAAAAATATCGAAACCCAACTACAATCTCTGACCGAATCATTGGAACGCCGCGTGGATGAGCGGACACAGGATCTTGTTCGGCACCAACACCGGCTTCGTCAACTGTCGTTAGACCTTATTCTCACCGAGCAACGGGAACGGCGTCGCATTGCCACTGAATTACATGATTACTTGGGACAGTTGCTGGTTGTCGGGAAGATTAAAATCAGTCAGTTGCAACAAGCCGATCTGACGAATCAGCAGGGACCCCTTGTCAAAGAAGTGGAGGAATCTCTGGATGAGGCCTTGCAATACACGCGGGATCTCATTCCTCAAATCAGTCCGCCCATTTTATATGAATTCGGATTTATGGCCGCCGTCCGATGGTTGGCTGGGAAAATGGTCCGGTATGATTTGCATGTCACGGTCACCTCTCATTTTGATGATCATGTCTTGAACCTTTCCGAATCCGTCTCAATCATCCTGTACCAGGTCATCAGGGAGTTATTATTGAATGTCATGAAGCATGCCCAAACCCGGGAAGCCTCCATTCGGTTCATTCAAGTCTCATCGGAGTCTTTTGGAATAGAAGTGGCGGATCGTGGATGTGGTTTTGATCTGTCCTCGACACGGGAAGCCCATTCCCACTTTGAAAAATTCGGCCTGTTAAACGTGCAAGAACGCGTGGAAGGTCTTGGAGGAGAATGTGAGATAGTTTCGACCGTCGGCGAGGGCACTCGGGTGCTGATCAGGATGCCATTTTCCGTTCAAGACGCTGAATTGAAACCCATTCAGCCCTCCTCTTCTTCAATAGCTGTGCAGGTTCCGAAGCCAGAAAAAATGGAGGAGAGCATTCGAGTCGTTCTTGCCGATGACCACCCCATATTTCGTGAAGGATTGGGCACCATGTTAAATGCCTGCCCCGATATTCAGGTGGTCGGAGAAGCCGAAAACGGGGAACAGGCGGTTGAGCTTGTTCAGACTCTTCACCCCGATGTGGTCGTGATGGATATCAATATGCCGGTGATGAACGGAATCGAAGCCACCCGTCTGATCAAAGCCAGCCACCCGGCAGTTTATATTATCGGCTTGTCCATGCATGGGGATCAAATTGTGACACAGCACTTTGCTGAGGCTGGAGGAGACGAATATGTGTCCAAAGGGGATTCCTTCGGTTCCTTCGCCGAAGTCATTCGTTCCAGTCAAAAAAACCATGATGTCTCCTGAACCCCTTAGGGAAGTACTACAGCGCACCGAATGATCTGTGGTGAGGAGTATTGAAAAAACCTCACGCCCCCGCCTGACGCTTTACGATCTCCTTCGGTGTTTCCCAGCCATTATTGTCATGCTGAACCAGGGGAAGCATCCTACCGGATTTTGGCGCAGTCGAGCTGGGATCACCCCTATTGCCCAGGAAAATGGGCTCTATATCTCTCAGGCGAGGATGGATGGTGAGTGCACTTGAGAACCCTCTCACCCCTTTGCGGGCAAGTGGTCAAGGGCTTGCAAAGTTGTCTCTCAGTAGGTAATGGATTTCCCCTGCGCATTCTCTGCGTTCCTCGAATTTGTCAAGTGCGTGTTCGCTTGAAGGTCGGGAAATTTGTTTTTGTCCATAGCCTCAATCTTGAAGTGCGGCCTGGTTCTGCCTGCCTTTTCATGGGCCTGATGACATCCCCCCTGGTTTGATCCCCTCTTTCATTCCTTCAATACACTGAATTTTCATTCGACATTTTTCAAGGGATCTACATGTCTAGACCCAGGGTTTTGGGTAGTAGTCGCTTTCGGGGTGGGAAACTACAGTCTGACCATGAACATACACTTACTTTACCCTGAAAAGAAGGAGGCGTTATGCAAACATTTACCCTGGCCGCTATGAAAACCGAGCACCCCGATGTATTCCCTCAATTGATTCATCACATGCAACAATCACATTGTTCACGGTGCGGAGGAACGATGGTTGAGGAGACGTATATGGATATTTTCTCCGATTATGAGGACTTTCAGTTTCAGGCCAAGCACTGTATTCAATGTGGTGACGTCATCGACCCGTTTATATTGCTGAACCGCTTGCGAACACATTCAGGTGAGATTCCGGCCGTGAATGCGTTGTCTCAACCGCGTCATCGTGAAAATGGATTGGTCATGACCGGGTAAAGACATGATCATTCATTCTTGGTGGGTTCGACCCCAACACGGTCGCAAAAAAGGACAAATCTCATGAACGGGAAAAAATGCAGTTTGTACTGGATGTGTGGAATCCTATTAAGTTTCCTCATGGAGGGCAACGGCATCGCCGCGAATATGCCGAAGGAACCCGGTGGAACGAATCTCATCAATGAAGATGTGAATATTATTACGGGATTGTATATCAGAGAATACTCCTTACAGGGAGATGGAATCGTCGATTATAAAACGGCCCGGCAAATTATTTTTTATGAAAATAACAAATTTTGGAATACGGTCGTTGAAACGGTTGAATGGCCCTTGTTCTATTGGCTGGATGACGATCGAGATGGCGTCTTCGATCAATTTGTCGATCAGCGGGTAGAAGGAGATGAGAATTATATCATCCCGTATTTGCCGGTTTCGGAGAACTAGTCTATGCATCATTTTAGAAGGACGGCTTTTATCTTCAGCTTTCTGGCATGTGCGATCTTTGGCGGATGGCCCTTCCCTTGCGTACAACCGGTTTTGGCCGGGCAAATGTATTGGCAGAAACAATCCGTGACCTTTCTGGGAACCACTCTTGACCTGGATGGTGAACCCACAGGAATTGTGGCTGAACTGGACATCTCATTCCGGAAACAGGAAGGCCAGGAAGCGCTGAATGTGACATTTTCGAGCGGACCGGGAAAGTTTTCACCATATACTCAAGTGGCTATTCAATCCGGAATCGTTTCCGCTGCTCGTATGGCGGGGCTTGATCCAAAAGCCTGGAATATATTTCTCAAATTTCCGACTCCCGGTGTGACAATTTACGGAGATAGTTTGACCGCGATGGTGAGTGTCGTGGCTCTGGCAATGGCGAATGATAATCCAATCATCCTGAACCTCGTGATGACCGGCAAAGTGACCCAGGATGGTCATATCGGGGCGGTGGGGGGGATCCCACTCAAAATCCAGGCTGCCTTTAAGAAACATATTCCTAGAGTGATTATTCCTGAAGATCGGTTTCCTGAAGACAATGATTGGCAGACGCCCTTTCTGATGCAGATTTCTCCCGTCAATACGGTGTTGCAGGCCTATCAAATGTTAACGGGAGCGACCCTTTCAGGCGCCGGGATCGCACCAGGATTAATGGTGCAGCATTCCAACGAAAAATAGGAAAGAGGGCTAAGCGGGGTTTTTTTGATGCCAATATTTTCTGACGATGGTGACTAAGCTTTCAGCCGGACCTCCTTTGGTGACAAATGCCGCTGCTCCTGCCTCTTGGAACCATCGAGCCACGTCCGGCGTGTCATACACAGATAATCCGATCATCACCGTGTCGGGAAGGAATTGTTTGATTCTTTTGATGGCTTCCAGACCGTCCATCTTGGGCATATGAAGATCCATCACCACGACGTCGGGACGGAGTGACTCACAGAGGGCAAGGGCATGCTTTCCGTCTTCTGCCTCTCCCACCACTTCGAAATCCACTTGAGCGTTCAGAATGTGGCAAAACCCTTCACGGACCATCTTATGATCATCTGCGAGAAGAATCCGAATTTTTTCTGAAGGAAAACGGGGGAAATGGGCATTTTTGACGGCATGCACTGGAGTCTGTTTGGCATCGCGTATTTGGAGATCCTCACTACTGGGTTCTATTGGAATACGCAGCAGGACTTGAGTTCCTTTCTGCGGGGCTGAATGGAGAACCATTTCTCCGCCGAGGGCCTCCAAGCGCTCCCGGATACTAAAGAGTCCAAAATTGGTTGGGGATTGTTCATTTCGCTCTTCAGGATTTTCCCTAAACCCGCAGCCAGCATCCTTCACTTCGATCAGCAGATGGTTACCCTGAAGAGACAGATTGACCATCACCTCATTCACTCCGGAATGTTTAAGTACGTTATATAACAGTTCCCTGACGGATTGGAACACAAGCACGGCCTGATCCTCCGGCAGATTTGGCGTCTCGACTTCACTTTTTAACGTGACGGTTAATCCCTGTTTTCCCATTTCAGATCCCAACCAGACGAGAGCGGCATGGAGTCCGAATTCATAGAGACAGGTCGGACTGAGTTGGCTGACCAATGTCCGTGTATAGGTCAAGGATTGGTCCAAGAGGGTATCCGCTTCATGAATCACCTTTACAAGGGTTTCCTTATCGGAAATCGTTTGACCTTGACTTAATTTCAGTCGACAAACAACAAGGAGCTGAGCCAGATAATCATGAAGGTCGGTCGCCAACCGGCGTCGTTCCCGTTGTTCGGTTACCGTGAGATCGGAAGCCATGGCCCGTAGCCGTTCCTGGTTCCGAGTAAGTTCCTGAGTACGTTGGATCACCCGCTCTTCCAGGGTGCGATTCAATTCGGCCAATTTGTCACTGGTATCTTTTTGAGCGCTTTTGTCTCGAACTACCTTGGCAAACCCGATCAGCTTGTCGTTGGGGTCGCGTATGGCCGTCACCGCGCCGCTAGCCCAAAATCGGGAACCATCGGCGCGCACCAGCCAATTGTCATCGTCCCCTTTTTCTAACGCTTCCGCCCTCCGCAATTCGGTTTCCGGGCGACCAGTGCGTTGGTCTTCAGCGGTAAAGAGCATAGAAAAATGTTTATTCAATGCCGCGTCTTCGGGATAGCCCAGGAGCCGTTCAGCTCCGGAATTCCAATGCGTAATGTTCCCATCCAAGTCAAGCAGGATAAAAGCCAGGCCGGTGGCTCCATCAACAAATAACCGGTACTTTCTTTCGCTATCACGGCGAATCCGCTCATTCTTTTCCCGTTCCATGGCATAGTACAAAATTCTGGAAAGTAACACGGCATTCATGGAAGATTTCGGGAGATAATCCTGTGCCCCTAATTTGATGGCTTCAAGGGCAAGAGGTTCATCCTCATTGACGGTTAGCACCACAAGGGGAATGGTCGAGTTTGCCGACCGGATTTGTTTCAACGTTTCAAGGCCATTGGTTTCCGGCAGGTTTAAATCAAGAAGGATGATGTCAAACGGTGTGCTGTGAAGGATGGTCAGAGCCTCTTTGAGGGTCGATGCGCGGGTGATATGAAAGGGGGACATGCCCGAGGCATCCTTCAGCCGTTCGCGCACTAATTCTGCGTCGGAGGGATTGTCCTCCACTAACAGGATGGAATGAGTAGGGGATGGGAGATCGCTCATGACTCTGACACTTTTGGAGGGAGTTTTACCACAGAGAGCCAGAAATCTTCGAGTGATTGAATCATTTTGATGAATTGCAAAATATCAATGGGTTTAACCAAATAGGCATTGGCATGAAGATTGTAACTACGCAAGACATCTGCTTCGTCATCGGAAGTTGTCAATACCACCACGGGAATTGTGCGAGTGTGTGCATCGGATTTGATTTCCTTCAGCACCTCTCTCCCGTCCTTTTTGGGAAGGTTTAAATCCAACAGAATAAGATCCGGTCGGGGAGCCTGTTGAAACGGTGCTGTCTGCCGAATAAAGGCCATGGCGTTGACCCCGTCTTGAACCACATGAACAGTATTCTGGAGGCGAGCTTCCCGAAAAGCTTCCTGGGTAAGCCGGATATCCGCGGGATTATCCTCTATGAGTAAAATTTCAATAGGATTCTGCATGAACTTTCTCCGGATTTTTAGGTAGGGTAAAGAAAAACTTGGCTCCTTTTCCTGCTTCCGATTCGACCCAGATGCGGCCACCACGGCGCTCCACGATTTTCCTGCATATGGCCAGACCGATTCCGGTGCCCTGGTACTCTTCCCTCGTGTGGAGTCTTTTGAACGGAAGAAAGATCCGCTCGAAGTATTCCGATCCGACGCCGATCCCATTATCCTGTACCGAGAAAATCCACCCGTCGGACCTTTCTTCAGCAGATATATGAATCTCCGGCGGTTTCGGGCCGTGAAATTTTATGGCGTTGGTGATCAGATTCTGGAGTAGATGTTGAAAATGCGAACGATCGGTCTGAATAATCGGCAGAGGGTCATGTGTGATCGAAGCCTGTTTGTCCTCAATGGTCATGCGGAGATGTGTAAGGATTTCTTGGAGCACCTCCCCGGTGTTGACCGGCAGAGGGTTCTGTTCCTGGGCCTGAATCCTGGAATATTTCAGGAGGTCTTGAATGAGTGTTTGCATGCGACTCGCTCCATCGGTCACGAATCCAATAAATTCCTGACCCTGTTTGTCTAATTGCTCTTTATAGCGCTCCGCCAACAATTGCGTAAAGCCATGGATCGTGCGGAGGGGTTCTTGGAGATCATGTGAGGCAATATAGGCAAATTGTTCAAGATCTTCGTTTGATTGCTTGAGAGAGGCTGCATGACTGGCCAATGTGAGGTTTTGTATAGCCAGGAGATTTTCCAGCTCCTTTTGCTGGGAAATATTCCGGGCAATTTTCGAGGCGCCAATAGCGTTTCCCCATCGGTCGATAATGGGGGAAATAGTCAGCGATACCGGTATCTCCTGTCCGTCCTTCCGGCGGCGAATCGTTTCAAAATTTTGAATCTGCTTCCCACTCTGGAGTTTTTCCAAAATATCCTTTTCTTCGGCAATCCGGTCTGGTGGAAAAAGAAATGTCATATATTGCCCGATGCTCTCCTGTGGCGAATATCCGAACATCTGTTCGGCTCCGTTGTTCCAACTGGTGACTTGACCCGTGAGTGTTTGTCCGATAATAGCGTCAGGGGTGGATTCCACGATGGAGGCTAACCGAAGCCGGACCTCCATTCCCTGACGATATTGATAGGTTAGGAGGGCGGTTGCCCAAATCATAAAAAGCGATAAAAGACGATTGGTCACGGCATTGCCGGCAATGGTGCTCCCCGAATACACCACATTCACACCGGGGGAATAGATCACTCCAATAATGGCAAAGCCCGTGCAGACTCCAGCCACGATGAATGGAGCTTTTGCATAGGGTAAATAGGGAGTCAGCATAATAGCACTCACATATAACATGCCGATCGCGACTCCTGTCTTGGTGAATAGATCCAACACAAAAATTCCCCCAATGAGAGCGCTGATGGCTACCAGCAGGATGATATCCAATTTTTTTGCGTGAGAAGAGGCTTTGAGCCGTTCTTGAATCGTCATCATACCTTCACACTTTTCCTTTGAAGAACAGCTTGTGCCTTGCCGCTTCTGTATCCATACGAGGAAAGTGGACTCCCCTCATTACCCCAAATGATGAGAACGATGTGCTCTCCTTGGCCCCGGTGAAGCAGAACGCCGTTCGGGGCATGTCGTGGAAGAACAAATTCGGGGAAAGTATAGCTTCACCGAATAAGTCTTGTCTAAGAGTAAAGGCCCCAAGAAGTGAACCAACTGGGTCATCCAGGGTTGTTGCTCAAGCAACCCAGGGTTTTTCTCAGGTTTTGCCGTCCAAACGATTCTGTATAAGTAAAAAACAAGAATTACAAGTTAACGGACATCCTGGATCCTGAATCGTTTGTTGAATGGATTCAATCATAAGGAGAACCAAACCCATGCACACAAATCTTGAACAGGAAGTAGCCCATCCCAAGAAGTCAGAACAGACGAAAATGTCCCGTTGTTTATTTGGGGATTGGCCGCGGCGAGAGATGCTCAAGTTGGCTCTGCCTGCTACAGACTTGTCGCTTTCCCTGCCCTCCTGCAATGACCACATGAGCACTGATATTCAAGCCTGGTAGTCCAGGGAGGAGGAAACACATTTATGTCTACGATTGTCTTAGTCATTCTGATTCTTCTACTAGTGGGGGCCCTGCCGGTCTGGCCCTACAGTTCCTCCTGGGGCCCATACCCCAGTAGCGGGCTGGGATTGGTGCTGGTGATCGTGCTGATTCTGGCATTGACAGGAAGATTGTAAACCTCGCTCTGAAAAGTTTTTGTTCACATCAAAAAGAGGGAGGGTTGTATATGCTTTTAAGAAATACGACTTGGTGGGCCACAGTACTCGGATTATTGTTGTTGAGTTCAATGGGGGGAATGCTGTTGGCTTCTACAAACCCCACCGACTCACAGATGTCAGCGAACAACCCGGGTAAGACAATTACGACTTCGGGCTTACATATCGTGAATGAGGAGGGTAAAGTCCGTGCCACGCTGAGCCTGTGGGACGGTGACCATCCGGCACTCATCATGGGAGATGATCACTGTGACCGTCGTGCTTCTCTTGCCGTGTATGGAAAGGAGCGAACAGGATTCACTCTCTATGGAGAAGATTGTAAGCGTCGTGTCGCATTAGAAGTTCAGAATGATGACCTCCCTAATTTCGTCTTGCGGGATCACTTGGATACTCCACGGGTTCAAGTCGTGTTAAATAAGGACGGGAGTCCTCTGGTCCGGTTGTTTGATGCGAATGGAAAAGCCCTGTGGGAAAAGCCATAGCATTATATGAAACCCTCTTCTCAATATTCACTTTTCCCGTGAATGGGAATGTCATGAAGTAGGCCATACAAGAAGGAGGCTAATGTTCATCACTTCAATATTCATCACCACGATCCGGAGGACGAGAAGAGTGTTCATTATGGGATTGGTATTGATGGCCGGCAGCGGTTTGGGGATGGCATTAGCTGCGGATCAGGACGGTACCAAACACGTAAAGGCGGTGCCGAGCCCGAAAGAGTTGGTTCCGGACATTGGTCCCCCGGCCGTGGTTAATGACTGGCAGCGTCCTTACCCCCAGTATCAACCCGTCGGAAAAGGCGACATCGAAGAGGCTCCCGACGCTAAGCCAGGAACTCCCAATCCTCGGAGTATTCATACCTTAGGCGGGCGGACCCCTATTTCATTTGTTTTTGATCTGAGTCCAAAAGATCCACTTGAGAAGGTGATTGAGCGAGAAGGCCAGCAACGAACAACGATTAAAACACAACAGCAACAATTGCTCGAGGAGCGGTATGATTTGTCCCCTCGATTTGTTGAAGGGGTGACGATGACTCGAGGGAAGCCCATTCCTAAAGGGCCTACCGCCCGATTACCGAAGGACCTCACATTTGAACAGCTCGCCAAAATGCCTCCGGAAGAGATTAAGGCCAAGGATTTCTTCCCTTATCTGCCGTTGCCGCATCCGCTTCATTCAACCGGCGGCATGGTGTTTCCGTCCATGATGACAGGCATTCATCCTGAGCGTGAACGGTTTGACGTCCTTCATGATGTGCCGGATCATTTTTTGCCAGAATTTCCACCTCCTCTGTTTTTAACAAGCCGGCCGGATTTAGGAGATGTCTCGCAAGGTCAGGAAATCACCAATGAAAATTTTTACACGTTGTTCGATGGCATTCTCTCGCCGGTGCAATTTGACGGAGTTCGATTATTGGTTGAAAAAATCCCTCAACAGCAATTTAATGCGACTGACGACCGGAAAACGATTTCGCCCAGCCGGGGGGTTGCCTGTTTTGATTGCCATGTGAACGGGCATACCAATGGCGCCATTCATTTGAATCCGGATAACCGGCCTCAATTCTCACGGTTTCGCATCGAAACGCCTTCCTTACGGGGCGTCAATATTCAGAATGTCTTTGGATCCAAGCGAGCCCTGTCTTCTGTTGAGGATTTTTCTGAATTTGAAAACCGGTCTGCCTATTTCGATCATGATCTGGCGACAGCCGAAAAAAAGGGTCGTCGTGATATGACCCGAACCGAAGTCATGAAAATGGCCCAGTTCCAGAAGCTGGTCGATTTTCCTCCTGCGCCGAAATTAGATCTCTTCGGCCGATTGGATTCTCAGAAAGCCAGCGAAGAAGAATTGCGAGGTGAAACGCTCTTTTTTGGGAAAGCTAAATGTGTGACCTGCCATACCGCTCCGTATTTTACTGATAATCTGATGCATGACTTGCGGGTGGAACGGTTTTACCATGGCCGGGCAGAGGGATCTATCAAAACATTCCCCCTTCGGGGAATAAAAGATTCCCCTCCCTATCTGCATGACGGGCGCCTCTTGACCCTTGAAGATACGGTAGAGTTTTTTGCCTTAGTCACTGGAGTCCAGTTGACAAAGGAAGAAAAAGCGGACCTTTCCGCATACCTTCGAACCTTGTGAAATAAGGTTTCACGTGAATGGTTGACGAGCCCGGTGTCATGTTCTCAGAAGAGGAAAATGCTACATGAAAAATCCGGCCTGTGCAAACAAGATCTCTATCGTATCTTTCCGTTGCTTGGGCTTCATGTTTACTCTGGCATTTTCCCTAGCAGAGCCGGTCTTGGGAGAGAATTTTCAGAACATCAATTCTGATGGAATTCACACCGATGAACATTCCAACAATCCGTCCGGGGAAGTTTCCCCCCTCATAGGGGGAGGTGTCCGGACGCCCCCCGACATTGGAGCTTCAGGTACGGCATCTTCCACCCCTGCGATTCGAAGCGAATCACCCACAGACGAACCCCCCATTCTTCCGGATGTCTCCCCAGTTCCCATGCATCCCTCGATTCCGGAAAAGGCCCCGGTCAAAGAGAGTGAGCCGTTAGGACAACCGGACCAGTTTCAAAAGACGCCAGAAAAATAAGACACTTTTGAGTATTGTCTGTGTGTCGGGAGGAAGGCCCTTTCTTTTTGATAATTGTGAAACCGTTTTCCGTTTTCATATTCTCATAGGAAAAACAATAAGAGACAACTGATTCCCTATGTGCTGAGGATATTGAGAACGTTTCGTATAGAGGGGAAAGATTTTGATATTCCCAATCTAATCTAATGTGGGATCAATCCATAAACGGATGCGGACATTTTTCGCTCCGGCTTCGTAGGCGTTTTCCACCGCATCCACAATTTCCCCTCGATTTTCGACTCTTCCAGAGAGAGTGACGATCCCGTTTTGAGCCTCAACACGAATGGGAACCGAATTCACAAACGGGCTCCAATACAACTCCTCTTCGACCGCTTCTTTCAATTCCCGATCGGTCATTTTTCTCCATGGAGGGTCTTGATTATTGATGCGGAGTTGATTGTCGATATTTGTGGCTCCGGCGTCATAGGCGATTTTAACCAGATCCAGCAAGGCATCCTGATCCTCGACATATCCTGAGAGAACCGTTTCGCCATTTCCCACGTGAACCGTGATCTCACCATTCTCATATGGACTGACTTCCAAACGCTGTTGAATTCGATATTGTATCTCTTCGTCTGATAGCAAAGAGGTCTCGTCGGCGGATAGCGGATCATTTGCACCAGGAGAAATGGCTTCGTCAAATCCTACTGCAGGGACAGACAGGATCTGGCCATTGGTATGTTTCATCATGGCTGCGATGAGTAATAAACACATCCCACATATGAAAAAACGTTTGAATGGAGAATTCATAGGCACCTTTAGAACGTTTTGCCATCCTCAGAGATTGGCCAGGAAAGCTCCCAATCTAATTGAGAAATCCGGTCGAAACCCCGGGTATTCAAGCAAAGATCAGGAGAAGGGGAACTCCGGGGATAATGAGGGAGATACGCGTCCCTCTGCCGGAAAAAGATTCAAAGAAAATAGTTCCACGAAGCGGAATCATTCGTTCACCAATGCAGAATTCTCTGCCCGTTTGAATATCGAGTGGTCAGAAATTGTTCCGGGTGCCAGAGTGGTCACTGTACACTTCAAAATACCAGCTAGGTCTTTAATTATCTCCATCAGCCGGGTTTTCGGTGGTTTCGTGGGTGGCATGAATAAGCTGAACTGCTTTTTCGGGATCACTTTCCACCGCAAATGTTTCCGCGGCGGTAAGGAGCATCTCGGATTGTACCAATTGACTGTTTACACCCTGTTTTGTGTGAGACTTGAGGAGTTTGAGGATATGGGTGGCTTTTAATGCCTGATCAAGCTGATTATCGTCGAGCAACCGATGGATTTCCTGAAGAATTTCTGTATCGATTTCCGTAAAGGGGAGGTCTTTCTCCGTTTTGGCGGTAGGAGAGGTCTTTGGCGATTGGGAAATCCAGTGAATCGCCTCAGGAGAGAGAATGCAACGATCGTGGCGAATGGTTTCAAGTAGAAACCGCAATACCTTCCACGCATGAATTGCGAGATCTTCAACGGTTTTCATTCCGAGTGTAGATTGAAGAGCCATGACCTCTTTGCTCATTTCATCGGTTATGGTGAATTGGATATTCATGTAACACATCGCACCTAATTTGCTATAAGAGAATTTACTTGAATTTATTCGAGGAGGTCGACTGGGCAAAACCCTGGCCAGAGCGCTTTTCTTTTGATGCATCATGATGTTGACGGTTCAAGGGTTTTTGCCAGTTACGTCTTTTCTCATTCCGTCATATATTCGCTTTTTAGAACATGGTGCGGGAAAAAGTAGCTTGAACGATAGTTGGAGTAGAGTGGGGGACATATGCGCATGAAGCCCTGGAAAGATTACCCAGTCAAAGATTTTAATCTCAAGGGATTGAACGGTATTTCAGATAAGACGTTAGAGATGCATTTTAAACTCTATGAAGGCTACGTGAAAGCCACCAATTCCCTCACCAGGCAAATTGGAGAATTTTTGATTGATGGACAGGTAGATCAAGAGGAAATGCCGGCCTATTCTGAACTCACCCGGCGGCTGGGATTTGAATATAATGGCATGGTCCTCCATGAATTGTATTTTGAAAATATGACCTCCCGAGCGTCCCAATCACCCCAAGGTCAGGATTCCCTGCAAAAAGCGTTTGGAGGCAGTTTTGGGAGTTTTGAGATCTGGAAAACCGACTTCTCAAGCGTGGGGAAGATGCGGGGAGTCGGTTGGGCTGTATGCAATCTCAATCCGGAAAACGGCAGGCTCTCAAATCATTGGATCAGCCTTCATGAATTCGGCAATATTGCTGGGTTTCGTCCTGTATTAGTGATGGACGTGTGGGAACATGCGTATTTGTTGGATTTTCAGCCGTCGGAACGGGGCGAATACATTAACCATTTTCTTTCCCAAGTAAATTGGGACGTTGTTGCCAAACGCCTAGAGGGGCGATGATGAACAATGCCATATACCATGGCTGGTGCCTACCAAGTGTTGATGTTCGATGGACCTTTCCAATCCCCAAACCCGATCCTAACCCGGACCCATTCCCGAATCCTGAACCCCTTCCGAACCCTACTCCTGATCCACCGCGCCCACCCACTCCTCCTCCAATACGTCCCCCCATCCCAAAAATTCAAGGGTTTCCCTATCCTCATTAAGATCAATATTTTATTGAAGGTTTTGTCTGTCCTGATCCCCTAGTTGGGCTGGAGGTGTCAAGGCTCCATGGTAAACTTTAGAATTTGGCCAATGTGGAAACAATTGAAATGTTCATTGTAGACTTATTCGAGTGATTCTTTCATAATGCCTTTCCTAAATTTATTTTTATTCTAACAATTTATAGTTCACTCTTTTCTGCCATGAGCAAACCTCGGGTACTCCTAGCTGAGGATCACGTCCTAGTTAGTGAAGGGCTGACCAAACTGCTGGAAACGGATTTCACATTGGTGGGAACTGTTGTAGACGGTCATGCATTAGTTCAAGCCGTCAAGAAACATACACCGGACATTGCGATCATTGATATTTCATTGCCGCTATTGAATGGGTTGGAAGCTGCCAGACAAATAAAAAAATGTGAACCCCAAACCAAATTAATTTTTCTCACTATGCATTCCGAGGAGCATTTTGTCCATGAGGCCTTCAAGGCCGGTGGTGTGGGGTATATTTTAAAACAATCCGCGACGGCGGAATTAGTATTTGCTATTAAGGAAGTATATCAGGGACGCACCTACGTTTCTCCTTCAATTGCCCAGGGTCTCGTCAGTCAAGCATTGAACCCGTCTTCGAATTCGAAAAAAGCCTCTGAGACGGAAACTCCCGCATTGACTCAACGACAGGTGGAAATCCTTCAATTGGTTGCTGAAGGAAAATCCAATAAAGAAATTGCGGTCATTTTGAATCTGGCCGTCAAGACTGTGGAATTTCACAAAACGCGGGTCATGCAAGTATTGGGACTCAAAACGGCCTCTGAACTCACGAAATATGCCATTGCCAATGGTATTATTTCCCTATAATGGGCCGGGTTCTCCGATCTCACAACTATAATGTTTATTTTTTCAGAAGTTTCCCAGCTATGATAAATTTCCTTCCAGTATGGGGCTGAGCTCAAAACCCTATTCAAGGGGGGAAATTCCTAACTTGACGGCGAATTTCGTGAGATCGGCCTTGGAATGAAGACCCAGGGCCTGCACAATTTGCATTTTATGGAACGCAACCGTGCTTTGGGATATCGTCAACACGTTGGCTATGTCTTTCGCAGAGAATCCTTGAGCCACAAGCCTTAACACCTCCTGTTGCCTGGGAGTTAATTTTCCGGAAAGTTCTGTGCCCGGCATACCATCCATTTGGGCAAAAACCGCATTCTGTACCTCCTCCGGAATGAGGGGAGAGAGGTATCTCTGTTTTTCCTGAACGTGTTGAATCGCTGTTAATAATTCGTTTCCTGCGGTTTGCTTCGGGACATACCCTTCTCCGCCGCTACGAAACGCCTCCATAATGAAAGTCGGCTCTAAATGCATAGAAACAAAAATTATTTTTACGGATGGGCATATCGTTTTTAAGATTCGAGCGGCTTCGTACCCGTTTTGATCCGGCATTGAGATGTCCATCAGGAGAATATCGGGCTTGGTTTGCCGGATTTGACCGACCAAATCGTTTGCACTATGGGCTTCCCCAACGATGTCATGATGGGGTTCTAGCAGTTTTTTGCAACTCTCCAAAACAAGAATATGATCGTCAACAAGGAATAATCGTGCGCGCTTGATAGTATTCATACGATAAAAAATCTGGGAAATGACATTTCTCTCAATTAGATCTCATTTGGATTGAAGACCCCGAATTTGTTTGCGGAACATTCCACTTTAACACGTCCTTATAGGCTCCTCTCCATCCCCTTCATTCCGATAAGCGGTTGTCTTTACTATAGCCAGGGTTAGCGCATCGGCCAACTGGACAAAACCCTTGGATAATTGCCTGAATTATTACAGAATTGCTGAATGTGGAGATGCGAAAGTCCCGCCGATTTGTCTATGGTCGGCATGCTGTATCGGCAAAAATTATAGCTATGCCGCCTCAGGGTGGACCTTCTCAAGGTTTGCCTTTGCAGAAGAGTCAGTACTCTTGCTACACCGGGGGAATGAAGCGAACATGGAGGGGTTTCCCCTCCATGTTTCGCTTTATGAGGATACTATTGGAGCGTGATGATTCCCTTCTTAACAATGGGAAACAAATTTAATCCTTTTCAATCTTCACGACTTCTCCTGAATGAGCATCAACATAGACTTCTTTGGTGGTTTCACGTTCATCAACGATCTTAACTTCAAATACGGTTTTGCCGTGTTCATTTTCCAATTCAGCATCCACGGCTTTGCCCTTCACCGTTGTCAGGGCTTTTTCCACAGCCTCGACGAGCGTGATTTGAGTGCCCTTCAATAATTCGGCTTTATCATCTTCAAATAAGGCCAAAGCCGAACTTACCGGCAGAATACACGTGGTCATCACCAGACAGGGAATTAGACGATTCTTCATAGCAGACTCCTTTGTTGTAAAAATGACGGTCATTTTCCTATCGCTGAACGTAAGGTCAGTATGCCCCTACTCGAGCGCCTGTCGCATTAGACAAAAGGTCGCGACCCACCCTGATGTTGTCTTTCAAAGCCGAGGGATAGCGGGAAGCCGAAAATCAGAAGCCTGGAATAGACCGGGTATTCATAATGAACTATTTGACGGTGAGAGAGGTTAGGCCGTTCTTTCGAAGACCTCATTGTTCAGATGATCCCTCCCTGCATGGATATATGGCCGTGGCAAATGGAAAGTTTATCTAGTGAGGAAGGACCGATTCCCGTTCATAATTGAACGTACCTTTAACGGCAATGGGTGATTGAAGAAATCGAAAGGAGGAGGTTATGCAAAGACAGAACTTGTGCAATTCATGTGTGATGGTAGCGACGATCCTGTTTGTGGCGGCATCGGGAGTGATGCCTAATCAAATCCATGCCTCTGAACGGGACCAAAAGGAAATTGCGCCTGTGGGGTCCGGGGTCATTGAAGGCCGGGTGATTGAAGTAGAACAGTTGACTCTTGTGATCGAAAAAGCAAACGGTGAAGTGGTTCGCGTTCCCATGCCCGGAAAAAGCGGGGAATCTTCAACCGACTTTGAAAAAGGAGATTACATCGAGGTAGCCATATCTCCTGAAGGAATAACGACTTCTGTCAGAAAGGTTGCGAAAACGGAAAACTGAAAGCCATAATAGGGGGGATCTGAATAATCGGGTCAAGAAAATATTGGCGGAGTGCTGGAGAAGCCGATGAACTCCGTTATCAGGAAGAAAGTGAGGTTTTCTGATGAATGCCGTCTGCGCCCATCCCCCATGTTCATGCCAGAATGCCGAGGGTGAGGAATACTGTTCGGAAGAATGTGCCAATGTGATTACCGCGCCTGTAGGAAAGTGTCGGTGTGGTCATGAGAGTTGTGAAGGTTATTTGAAATATCGAGATGCCGGTACCTGAAAATTTTTCAGGTTTGCTAAACCCGGGGGAAGCCTAGTCATTCAAAAGCTTGATTCTATTTCCGCAAGAGAGCCTTAGGGCCAATGATAGGATTGAAGGCTGGGAAAATCACCAATATTCGATAGTCCGGAAGTAACAACAGGGCCTACATCAACAAATCCCGTGCACAACACCATTGCCCCATGACGTTGTCCGGGCAGTCCGATCACCGTCGTAATTCTTTCCTCAATTAGGAATCAATTCCTCGCACAGGGCTGATGGCTATTTTAAGAACAACAAGAGAGCCTCCGATATCACCAACAATCCATCAGGAGATCGCAAGTATTCCGCACCCGCCCAGGTTAGGATGACCCCTTCGCTAAGGTATTACGTATTCTATTCTGGAGCCGCGAATGTGGCGGAGGATTGGGGGTGTCTTTGATCTTCTAGCGGAGGAGGTGAGGGGATTTTGTGTTCGACCTGAGGCGAACAAGGCATTTGGAACAGTGCAAAGCGGCCTCCCGATTGAGTTGAAAATTGGTTGTCTGCTATACGTGTATACCACCATCGGCCTTCTGCCTGTTTTTCGGACGATGACAAGCAAAGATCAAACTCACCTTCGCGATCGTTTTTTGTTGATACCATGTGCCTTGCTACCAGCCATTATCGAGTTTCGTCGTCAACAATCGTTCCCCTTGCCATTCATAGGCGCCGTGGCCTTCCCGATTAAGAGTTAAGCAGTAAGCACCGTTTTCATCACGGTATTCCCATGTTCCGGCTAGATCCGCTTTCTTCATTGAAGACGGTTGTAGATTTTGTCCCGGTGCATGCACCTGAGGTTCCGGAGGGTTGCTTCGACAGCCAAAGAATACAAACTGTAAAAACAGAAAGACCCCCACCATTTTCCATTTACGCAAATGGACTGTTTCTAAAGTTATTAGCATAATCCAACCTACTATATTTTCTTCACTAGGATTGAAAGATGAATCCGTTACTCAACACGGCTCTGGCGGGTAGCCGGGCATTTTTCTGTAGCACCGTTTCTTCCTGCTAGGATCCTGGTGAAGGCCGCGCATTTCGCCACCATAATGGGCTCCTGGATTTAATGCTTTTTGCCATGATGTGTATGTTTATTTTCACTTGTACTGCTTAAATTATTGCATGGATATTATAAGGCCTGCATGGACATGCCCTTTCGTGAATAGTGAAATATCCAAAAGAATCGGGTAGGCGTAAATATTTTCCATAGACAGAGCACTCTCGATTCACCGTTCCGGGGGAGAGGAGAAGGAGCAGTGGGCAGGTAAAAGACCGGTTTCCCGTCCAAGGGGCATGATGTCAAGTTTTGTAGGCCAACCCCAGGAGGAAGCACCGGTTAAATAGATTGCGCAACTTTTTACATCAGATGTTTGTATTTTCGCCTGATGTTTGAAGAGCTGAAGGACAGTCTCCATCCGCGTCACTTGTGATTCTGTATTAATTTAAGCACAACCCTTCCTCTTCCTTGTTTTTTTGCCGGTTCCCTTTACTTGCCGACCGTGTCCCCCCTTTTTCGTCTTCCCCATGGTCTTCGGACGGGTATTTTTCATGGATGAGGCCTTCCCGGAGCCGAAGATTTTCCTCCACCACTTGAGAAAGTTCCTTGATAAGTTTTCGATTTTGTTCCTGGAGATATAAAATCTCCTCCTCCAATTGTTCGATATTCAAGAAATGGGTCATCAATTCCCTCCTTCTCTGTTAGTAAATTTCCAGCCATCTACGATGCTTGGCCGATCCGATATTAAACATTCTCCCTGTTCAGGTCCTATTTGTATCTTATCAGGCGAATCCATACATGGTGAAATCGTGTGTTCGACACAGGAATTTTCCCTTACATGATAATAATCTTGAACAAACCTCTGACTCGTGAGGCTTGATCCAGGGTTTCTGCCAGTAGGGGAGACACTATTTCCTGGTAGCATACCTTTTAAAAGATGAGCAGATCATGAATGTATGGATGCGAGCCTTCTTGGAAGGGAATGGTTCCCTGATGGGTGAGTTCTGTAGATCCCTGGGCAATGAGCCCTCACTCATTTCAAGCGGATGGACGAAGGGAAAAATTCACAACCTTCTCGCCATTGAGGTCAAGTTCTTTATTTTTGGTCTATCCATTTGTGACAGGCGAGCACGACGTTGAGCATTCCTGTGAATCTAGCATGATCCGGAGAAGGGAGAGAACGAGCATTGATGCATTACCCGCCTATCGAACAGCATGGCGTGATCGGGGACCTACATACGGTGGCGCTAGTGGGGACGAACGGTTCGATCGATTTCATGTGTTTCCCACGTTTTGATTCCCCCACCATTTTGGCTCCTTGCTGGATCAACAGGATGGGGGAGAATTTTCTATCTTTGCCCTTCGTGGGACCGGCCAACAAAAGCAACTTTACTTGACCGACACCAATATTCTCCTGACGCAATTGTATGCCGAAGAAGGGATGGGCGAAATTTCGGATTTTATGCCTATTGAAGAGGCCGGGCAGATTCATAACGTGATTCGTCGTGTGAAAACCGTGCGGGGAGAAATGCAATACCGCATGCGTTGCGCCCCAAGGTTCAATTATGCCAGCGCATCTCATACCATTGAACAGCATCATGCCAAAGAAGTGGTGTTTATTTCCCATAGTCCGGATCAGACACGCTTACGACTTCGCGCGTCCGTTCCTCTTCAGGTGATCGATCAGGATGTCATTGCGCAATTCACGCTCAAAGCCGGGGACCATGCCACCTTCATTCTGGAGGATGCCGGCAATAGTGACCAGTCTGTTGCGTCCAATCCGGAGGATGTGTCGGATGTTTTTAAAGCCACAATGAACTTTTGGCAGAACTGGTTGGGCTCCTGCCGGTATGAAGGGCGCTGGCGAGAAACCATCCATCGTTCCGCTTTAATGCTGAAATTGTTGACCTTTCGTCCGAACGGAGCGATTGTGGCTTCCCCCACATTTGGGCTTCCTGAAATCATCGGTGGAGAAAGAAATTGGGATTATCGGTACACCTGGATTCGGGATGCCGCTTTTACCGTGTATGCGTTTTTGCGCCTGGGGTTTACCAAAGAGGCCGTTGCTTTTAACGAATGGGTGGAAGATCGCTTTAGCCATATGAACGGACAGCATCCTCTCCAGGTCATGTATCGGATTGATGGTAGTAAGGATCTACTCGAACAGACCCTACCAAACTTGGCCGGGTATAAAGGGTCTTCGCCCGTCAGGATCGGCAATGCCGCCCATGAACAACTTCAACTCGATGGATTGGGGGCCCTCATGGATTCCATCTATTTATCCAATAAATATGGGAGACTGATCTCTTATGACTTTTGGAGAAGTCTCGCGCAGCTGGTTGATTGGGTCTGTGATAACTGGCAGGTTCCTGACCATGGTGTATGGGAATTTCGCGGGCAATCTCGTGAGTTTTTGTATTCCCGGTTGTTCTGTTGGGTGGCTGTGGACCGGGGAATACGGTTGGCGAAAAAACGATCTTTACCTGGACCGATCAGACGTTGGGAACAGGTTCGTGACGATATTTATCAAGAAGTGATGCGGGACTTCTGGAATCCCGAATTGAAATCCTTCGTTCAATATAAGGGCAGTCAAATTTTGGATGCGTCAAGTCTGGTGATGCCATTAGTCAAATTTGTCAGTCCGACCGATCCCCGTTGGTTGATGACGTTGAAGTCTATCGAATCCCATCTTGTCGAAGATTCGCTTGTCTATCGTTTTCGCGAAAAGAATCAAGTTATGGATGATCTTTCAACGGAGAATGGAAGTTTTTCGATGTGTACGTTTTGGTACATCGAGTGTTTATCTCGCGCCGGAGATGTCAAAAAGGCCCACTTTCTGTTTGATAAAATGTTGGGCCATGCCAATCATCTCGGATTATTCGGCGAAGGCTTAGGTCCCGGCCTGGCGCATTTGGGCAATTTTCCTCAAGCTTTGACTCATTTGGCCTTAATCAGCGCGGCATATGATCTGAATCGGCGCATGCAATGACCTGTCTCGTTTCCTGCTAGGCCGCTATTGGGTTGAATGAACATGGCCCGGCTCTTCCCCCCCCCTAATCTGGCATAACGAACGATCCGGAGAGGAGTTCTTGTTCACAGCCAGGTAGCAGAACGCTGTTCGCCTCTGTCCATTTCATACGAATTGAGCAAGACAATTCGAAGGGGACTCAAGTGTATTTTTAATGATATTCCAGGGTTCCTTCCAGTGTTCGCGGGAACAGAACACCATTACATTCCAGTAGAGTTTTTGAATGCTCAATAAATTATATGGTTCAAGTGGTTAATGGAATAAATCGGATGGAAGGTACGGTGGCATCGCCAATCACTAATCACATGCCGGCAAGGAGTTACTGTTATGAGTAAGATGGCTCACGAAGTTATTTCTGAAGGTCGTAACGAAGGACTAAGGCAAATGTTGTTAGAGAAGAAAAATGAGGTTCAAAAACAAATTGATGATTTGATTCTCCAGCGTCGTGAAGAACAGGAGCGGTGGCGTGGGGAACCGGCCATGGATAATCAGGATATGGCTTGCCGCGATAGTTCAGCCGATCAACTCCTTTCCTTACTGGAAATCCGTCACCGGATGCGTGTGACCCTTGACGAAGCATTGACTCGCCTTCGGGAAGGAACCTACGGATTTTGTCATGAGTGTGGAGCGCCGGTCAGTAATGCCCGCCTCAAGGCATTACCTTTCGCGAAAACCTGTTTTGATTGTCAAAATGTGATTGAGGAACTTGAAAAGGTCGCACGAAGTTAGGGGATGCCCTTTTAGCAGGAAGCGAGGAGATGAGTGCTAGCCGGATGAAACTGCAGCAGTGTTCAGGGATATCCCTGAATGAACCTTTCTGGAAAATTATGTGGGAAGTTTATGATTTAGCGGTTCCGTCTCTGGAGGGCCACCCCAAAGGTCGGCCGGGGACGAGGCACCCGCTCAGTTTGGGGAAGCGGATCCAATACCTCTTTCTGGTTTTTTAAGATCACCGGATCAATCACATTGCCGCATTGTATGCAGTGTTTGGTGGTAATCCACAATTCTCCTTCGGGGTTGGCTACATCCAAACAATGTCCCTTAATCAGGAGACCTCCACATCGATCACAGGAGGATTGATTCATCATGTGGGCAATTTCAACCTCGATGGTATTGGCAGCACGAGTGGGTTTTTTGGTCGTCTGTGGCATAACACACCTCCTCTCTTGTTAAGCACATGGGTAGGGGGATGGATTCTCAAGGACATAGAGTCGGCGAGTGGGTTGTATATCTGGTTTCACCCTAAAGTGGGATTACCGTCATGACAACTGTATAGATCCCTGGTTCTTGGGTAATAATTCCAAATTGAAATTCCGCCTGGTGGGAAAAATGCTGGTTTCCTGGGGGAAGAAAACACCGGTCTGTCCTGACGGGACCTTAGAGCGTCCCTTTCCTGACTGGTGAAATCTCATCCAATACTTTATGTTTAACGCCAATCGATCTTTTCCCTCTCGTCCTTCTACAATGGTCCTTGCAGTTTTTCCCGGCGCTGTGTTGATGATACAGGTTCAGACCTGTTTCCGGTCACTTCTCTCAAATCCGGTTTATCCACCAGTTCAGATTCCGTCTTACTAGAATGATTTGTGCCTGTGTAGCAATGGAACTTTTCAGCCCCCTATTTGATGAGGTGGTGTTACGGAGATGGCTTTTCAATTTGCCCGCTCGGAATCGTTCATTCAAGGCATTACGCGAATTGTGAATGAACAAATTGACCTGGCGTCGGAGGAACTGGATCGGCGTCCTATCGATCCGATCACTGTGCCACATCAGGTGCGAAAGCAATGTGAAAAAATCAGAGCACTTATTCGTTTAGCGAAGGCCGGGATGAAAAATGGAAAAACGTATCAACAGGAAAATACACGTTTAAGAGATGCGGCCCGCATGATATCCGACATCCGCGACGCTCAGGTTATGATCAATACCTATGATCATTTGATGGCACTTCAAAGTCCGGAGATGGACCGGCGGGAATTCGGTCCAATCCGTCGACGGTTTTCCTCCCGTTTTGAAAGTTTATTACACGAGAGGGCTTCCCTCGAGCAGTCGTTTCAAGACATTCAAGCCAGTTTGCTAAAAAGTCAACAACATATTTCTGATGCCCTGCTCAATAACTGCCGTAAATCCGCCATGTATGAAGGATTGAAAACAACGTATGCTAAAGCTTCACGGGCGAAGACAGAGGTATTCACTCAGCCGACCGATGAGGGGTTTCATGATTGGCGGAAGCATGTCAAGTATCACTGGTATCATTGCCGTTTGGTAAGGGACGTCTGGGATCCTGTCTTCTCGGGACGATCCTCTGAACTCCATCGTTTGGAGGAGTATCTCGGAGAAGATCATGATTTAAGCGTCTTCGAAAGATGGTTCACGGAATCACGTGAAACCTCCCGTTCTTCAGACTGGTCGTATGCCAACCTCATAGGAGTGATTCATCAACGAAAGCAGATGTTGCGAACGGCTGTCCGCCCATTAGGATGCCGTCTCTTTGTCGAATCCCCGAAGGACTTCAGCAAACGAATCTGTGCGTACTGGAAGGTATGGATCCAGGAAACACCAGTGAATCTAGGCCGGCCAACGTGTTACCTGGGAAGGTCATGACATGTCTTCGGGGCTCTGTGACCAATATTTTGGCGGAGAAAACTTCTCTAGACTTCTTCCTGAAGATCCAACTGGATTTGTCCGTTCACAGAAAAGTTTCCTCATGATAGTTAATACGTAGAGCATATGGTTCCAATACAAACCGTTCGGAGATTTTGGTATCACGATCTTTTTTTATCCACAAAAAATTTCTTTATTTAACCAAGGAGACTCCATGAAACAGTACGACAGAGATGCCACTCCAGGAAAAATGGTCGGCGTGTTCATCACGGGGATAGTCATTGGAACTGTGGCAACGTTTTTGCTTTGCCCGCAATCCGGGCGGGAATCACGTGGTCAAATTCGTGATTATGTCCGCCGAAAAGGGGAAGATTTGAGCGATTTCCAGGATAGAACCGTTGAGACGTACCAGGACATAGTATCCGGGACTCGAAGGGAGTTGAAAGATATTCAAGAGGGGATTAAAGAAGCAGTACATGCTGGAATGGAAGAATTTCGTAAGGAGTTGAACGACATCAGAAGCAAGGTATAGCGCAGGCGTAAGAGAGTTGTGTGCATGCAAATTTTCTGAGATGGCCCATTGTGATAAGGGGTGTATTCGATAAAAAAAACGGGGTTGCCTTGCGTGTGGGGTTTCCCCACCCATGTAAATCCGTCAAACCGGAAGGCAATCCCGTTGGATTGTTGAAAGCCTGCACGACCCGGAATATTGGTTCGGTCCGCTGCAGGTCGTCTCGGCCCAGGTCGGAAACCCACCAGTCCCCCATGAAGTCCCGTTGTCCTCCAATATGCCGAAAAACATGACTCGGTTTATCCCACTCGTTCAATGAAACACCCTGTCAGCGCGACGTAGGGAGTCCCAAGGCAGGTGTTGCGATCAGAAATAGCGCATTTGTCGATATACCCACTTGAGGGCTGCCGGTCCTGATCATCTCCAGTTCTCCTGACCTTCAGGAACATTCACCTCAAATTGGGCATGATTGTGTCGCCCTTTCTCCTGTACTCGAAGGCTGTGTCCGTGAGGGGCTGTTTGACACTCTTGCACATTCCTGTTGGATCTGGTTCCAGTGTGTGATTCCTGAAGGTGTGGATCCCCAGCGTCGGTAGGGGAATTTTAGAATTCATCGATGGCCACTGGGTGTAGGAGGTCGCGTACCGACACGATCCCGACAATGTCAAGTTGGTTGGTGACGGCCAGATGGCGGATGCCGGAACGATCCATCACATCCGCCGCTTCAAATATCGGCGCGTCTTGGTCAATGCTGATGACGGGAGCCGTCATAATGGTTTCAACCGTGGTCCGGTCAGGCGACCGGTGGGTCGAGACCACTTTTCGAACAATGTCGGATTCGGTAACGATGCCCACAATATGTCCGTCTTGTTTAACGAACACACTACCGATGCCGCGAATCCGCATTAAGGTCGCTGCAAGAGACACGAGGTCTCCGCAATTTACTGATGCGAGATCCTGTTTCATGAGTTTTCCCACTCGAATCATAGGTATGCTCCTTTTGTTATCACATCCATTAATAGGAAGATTTAAATTTCCGCGTCTTACTGAAAAACGATGGTTAGGCTACCAGGGAGAATTTCCCCTTCGGACCCTTCCCATGCAAAATCGGATAGCAGAGGCGGGGGCTTCTGGGAAGATGGAGCAGGGTGCGAATGCCGTAAAGGAGCGGCTGAAGGAGGATCAGTATTCCCAGAGTAATGACCATGAGTTTCATGCTGTGTCTCCTGCTGAATGTGGTGTGTCATGGGTGGTCGCTTCTTCCAATATCATCACAGAGTGCTGTTACCATGGAGTTTCAGAACCGTAAGCAGCGGGTAACATTTCATAATGTCCTGGTAAACCGGTGCTAGCGGGCGTTATCTCATCAAAGGGAAAAGCAACAACCCTCGGGAAAACGATTTGGAGAAAAGAGTACGACTCTCATTTGTCTCAAGAGGTTGTGAATGCCATGGACTTGCATGCTCCACGGGTTGGATATCATGAAAATTTGACCTTAAGGGGTTTTGTACTGTTGGATAAGGCGATTCAAAGTCTGGTTTCGTTTTTGCATTTTTCATTGATTGGCAAAAAAGGGAACCCATGGCATTACTTGAGCAAATGGGTGAAAACCGTATTGGGATAGGACTGGATAGCGATGCATGGTGGACGGTTGTGAAGGGAGTGGAAAATATCGTCATGCTTGCATGAAATTAGTGTGATTTTGGGGTTGTCGTCCATTCCGGGGCATTTTCGGCTCGGGTCGGTGACCATTGAACGGCGACCACCCGGATAATGGCCAATACCACCAATATTCCACCCAAGATCATCCATTGCTCCAGGTGGGCTTCCGAAAACCATTTCGAGATAATTTCGGTAAGCATGACCACGAGAATCGTATCAACAATGAATGTGACTTTGACTCGTCCCTCGGAAAAATAGGTGACCGTGGTTTTAAATACCTCAACAATCGCGAGAATAATCAACGTGTCCACGATGAGTTGACGAAAGACCTGTTCAAGGGGTTCTGTGAAAAGGGCTTCCAAATTCAGAAAAATTCTTAGGACTCCTCCAGCGAGCCCTACGAGGATGGTAACAATCAATAAACTCAGGACGGCTTTGATGCCTTTCATCCAGAAATGAGTCAGGTCGGCTTCCAACGCTTTGGTCAGCCACGCAGATGACTGTTGAAAAGAGCTATTGAAGAAGGAAGGATCGGTGGACGGTATCGTGGATTTCATGGATTTATAATTCATCCTTTGCAACGGGAGCTAATAAATCCCGAACCGACAGCATCCCGAGCACGTGGGACTGGTTGCCTACCACTAAATGTCTCGTATGAGCTGCCTGCATGATCCCGGCAGCCTCAAAAATCGACTCCGATTCATCAATGGAGAGGAGAGGGCTGCTCATAATATCTCCGACCTGGATATACTCTGAAGGGAAATGAAAGGCTACAACTTTTCTCACGATATCGCTTTCCGTCACAATGCCCACTAACTCTTCCCCACGTTTCACCAACAGGCTTCCGATTTTGCGAATTCGCATCAGGTTGGCGGCGACGGATACCGCCTGGGTGATCTCCACGCAAGCCAGTTCTCTCGTCATTAACTGTTCAACTCGTACCATGTTCTTCTCCTTTGTTAATATGAAGGTTCATGATGGAATGTATCGGCTTGGTATTAAATCTGCATCGCAAGTATGTGACGCATGTGTAACATTTCGTCTGCTCTACTCCTTTTGCGGTGGAAGTCTAGGGTAGAATGACTCGGAAAGGCAGGGGTAAGATTCGTTTTGATTGGAGGCATATCGGTATGAAACGATCGGCAAGATTGATGGGATTGATGGTGGTGGTGGGTATCTTTCTGGGAGGGTGTCAGACGCCCCAGTTTCAAACATTGAAAATTTTCCATAGTCCCAATCGTGTGGTGGCATTGCAGGTTATGCGGGATGCCTATGGTGGAAAAGGCTATGATCATCCAGTGTCTTTCACGAACGAGGAAATGATGCAAATTTTGCAGGGCATCCGGGCGGAAAAAACAGGGCTATATAGTAGTTCGTCCTCCGGGAGTCCTTCGACGCATCCGGTCTTCAGTCAATCAGAAATTCAATTTTTTGCTCCCCTGATTGTTAAAGGATTGAGTCAAGCCACTCCGGAAGAAATGGTCACCTTCTTTGAAACTGCTGAAATTGAAACGGATGACCTTGAAAAGAATTTTCAAATCACCACCTCGGGGGGATTCTATGTAGCGGGGGGGAATTTTCACGTTGTGGTGAGCAATTTTTCCGTTAAAACTCCCCTCTGGCAGGATGCGCAGAGATCGAGTTATGACGTAGACGCCGTTCGCACCAATTCTCTTGAGCAATTAAAACCTCAGCCCGGTCTGCTGGTCTTTGAGCCCCGGGAGTTTTTGGTGGAGTCTTCCGATGGAGAAATCGGAGGTTTTTTAAAAGGTAAGCCCTGGCAAGCCGCCATCCGGTATCGGGAGTTTTTAAGCCATTCCGTTGCTCCACAGACACAAAAGAATTAACGGGAACCCGACTAAGGTCTTCCCTCACACTTGACTGCGGCATAGGTGAGGGAAGCCTTCAGCCTGATTCCGAGGCCGAGAGAGAGTATGGGATGGTGTGCGCCCCCGTTCGCTAAGACAGTTCACTGATTTGAGGACGGGGGCCTTGCAGGGGAATTCCCGTGACCATCAAATAAATTTCCTCCGCAATGTCGGTCACATGATCGTCGGCACGTTTCAACCTTTTAGCGATTAATAATTGTTGGGTCCCGCCTGCAATGTTTCTGGTTTCCTTGCTCATCGTGCGGAACAGATGCTGAAACAGGTTGGTGTAGACTGTGTCCAATTCGGCAGAGATGGGTTGTGCCAAATGCCGGCTGCGTTTGGCGGTATTTTCCGCGTAATTCCCGATTCGCTCCAAATGGATCGCGATGCAAGAAGCCGCCAGAATGGCTCTCAGGTCGTCAGCCATCGCCTCGGCCATCGGATCGCGATGGCCGTCATAACAAAGTGATTTGGGGTTTTCATGGAAAATCTCCGTATGGGGCAGTGTAAGAAAGGAAATTGGCGCAAATAAAAAACCTTGAATGATTCACCTTTCGACTATCTGAGGATGAGATGAGAAGCTCATAATGCGGTCTTCCCAAAAGATTAAATGCTACTGGGGCGTATCTGACTAGGTCATTTTATATTTTTGGGATGCTTGGAGGCTGGTCGTAGGAGATCGCGCGCGTTTTTACATCGATAGATACAACGGAAAAACAGGCCTCTACCGGATGAGAACCGACAGAGGCCTGTTTGTGGGACGAGAGGAGGAGTGCCTTTGCGTCCCAGAATTTAGAATGAGACGTCCCATTGCAGGCGGACCCGCTGCTCATGCTGGTTTTGACCTGCCGGCTGGGCCAGCGTCAGCCAGGAGCCATCAAGAGTGATCTTGTTTCTGTGTCCGGCAAAAAACCAATTGATGGCGGTGGTGTATTCCTGCCGCCGGTCATTGGGTGCGGAAATGTTGGGGTCGACGAAGGCATACCGAAAGGCCACTTCCAAGGGTTTGGGCACCGCCGGAATGAGATAGTGAGGGAAATACCCGATCTGCGAATAACTCCCCATCATGTTGGTCTTATAGCCCGGTGCACCTTCCGGATAGCTGTCATCCTTGACCTCTTTCCAATGATATTCATGTTGAATAGACAGCCCCCGCCATTTGAAGGCGAACTCCTCCACCATGCCTTGCACCCGATATTGTCCTGCTGTCGCAGCCGAATCAGAGGTGTAGGGCACACCGGCCGAATTGTCTTCGGGTAAGGTGCCGCAACCACTGGATGACCATCGGGTACATTTGCCGACGGTGGTATAAGCCCCGAAGGCCACGCTTCCCGTGGGGAGTTCATGAAACTCCACGTCACTTTGTGACCATTTCAGATCGCGTCCAAGGAAGTTCCATTGGTATCGTCCGAAATACATCATGTTGGCGTCGTCGTTGGCTTCTCCCCGGCCGGATCCGGTAAAGACGCCGGCATAATACCGGGAGTCAAAAGCCGTCCCGGGAGCCACATGGCCATACAGCATGGCTCCGACCTGTCGGTCGATAGTAAAGATTTCATTGACGATGGACCGCTCCACGAACTGCTGAGCACCGGACGAGTCTCTCCGTTCCCGGTTATAATCGACTTTCCATTGGCCGAGTTGCAGCGACAGAAATTTAAACTTTTCCAAGCTAATCCGCCAGTCGATTAATCGGGTCGATCCCGGTGACCCACCGGAGTTGGAAGTGGATTGCAAGTCCAACTCGAAATAATACTTGATCCAGGGTTGATAGCCATGCCCGCCGATTTTCATCCGAACCCGCCGAAGTTCCAGAGTGCTTTGAGGACCCTCATTGAAATCTGCGGCTGATATCGGATCTCCATTTGTGGGATATGTAAAGCGACCCTGGAACCGCCACTGAATTTGTGTCGCAAATTTGCCGTCTTTCGTTCTAAATTCAAACCCTTTGTTGCCCCAACCGACTTCAACAGGAAATTTATCGTCAAACGCTTTTTGCTGCTCCACAGCTTTTTTCTCTTCTGCCGCCTCAATCCTGATCCAATCTTCTTTCGTGAGTACCTCTTTTTCGCGCAACACATCGACCAGTGCATCACTTGCCTGGACATCCGGCAGCAGAAACAAGCTTAGGCACGCCATTGTCGTGAACAACCAAAAAACTTTCATGCAAACGACCTCCCCTTAAAAAGTAAGCTCCTATGGTTTGTAATCGAGTGGAAAATTGCATTCATCCTGGGGGGAGAGTACCCCGAGGTTGTTACGAGAGCGTTAAGTTAAGGTCAAGGAGAGGTAAAAAGGAGTGTGATCAGTCTGCCGGTCTATTGAATGGGATCAACTTCAATGAGCCGTTTTGAGGAAGAATGGGTTCAGCAGAAAGAACCAAGAAGACAAAGGAAGTGAGAAAGCAAAGAAGTGGAAGGAGGAGAGGCGAACGAATAATTTAAAACGAGACGTCCCATTGCAGGCGGACCCGCTGCTCATGCTGGTTTTGACCTGCCGGCTGGGCCAGCGTCAGCCAGGAGCCATCAAGAGTGATCTTGTTTCTGTGTCCGGCAAAAAACCAATTGATGGCGGTGGTGTATTCCTGCCGCCGGTCATTGGGTGCGGAAATGTTGGGGTCGACGAAGGCATACCGAAAGGCCACTTCCAAGGGTTTGGGCACCGCCGGAATGAGATAGTGAGGGAAATACCCGATCTGCGAATAACTCCCCATCATGTTGGTCTTATAGCCCGGTGCACCTTCCGGATAGCTGTCATCCTTGACCTCTTTCCAATGATATTCATGTTGAATAGACAGCCCCCGCCATTTGAAGGCGAACTCCTCCACCATGCCTTGCACCCGATATTGTCCTGCTGTCGCAGCCGAATCAGAGGTGTAGGGCACACCGGCCGAATTGTCTTCGGGTAAGGTGCCGCAACCACTGGATGACCATCGGGTACATTTGCCGACGGTGGTATAAGCCCCGAAGGCCACGCTTCCCGTGGGGAGTTCATGAAACTCCACGTCACTTTGTGACCATTTCAGATCGCGTCCAAGGAAGTTCCATTGGTATCGTCCGAAATACATCATGTTGGCGTCGTCGTTGGCTTCTCCCCGGCCGGATCCGGTAAAGACGCCGGCATAATACCGGGAGTCAAAGGCCGTCCCGGGGGCCACATGGCCATACAGCATGGCTCCGACCTGTCGGTCGATGGTAAAGATCTCATTGACGATGGACCGTTCGACGAACTGCTGGTTGCCGGAGGAGTCTCTCCGTTCCCGGTTATAATCGACTTTCCATTGGCCGAGTTGCAGGGAAAGGAACGAAAATTTTTCAAGCGAGATCCGCCAATCAAGCAATTGGGGACTTATGCCGGAACTGCCGGCATTCGAAGTGGACTGCCAATTCATCTCAAAATAATATTTAATCCAGGGTTGATAGCCATGCCCACCGATTTTCATTCGAACCCGCCGAAGTTGAAAGGTACTTTGCGGGTCTTCATTAAAGTCTGCGGCAGAGATAGGATCGGAGTCTGTGGGATAGGACCAGCGACCTTGGAACCGCCATTGAATCTGTGTGGCAAACTTACCATCCTTCGTTGCAAATTCAAACCCTCTTCTTCCATATCCCACCGTAACGGGAAACTCTTGATCCATACGGGTATTAAGTTCTTGCTCTCTTTTTTCTCGCTCGGCTTGAATGCGGATCCAATCTTCCTTGGTAATGATTCCTTTTTCCAGTAACACATTCTCCAGACTGTCCTCATAGAGAGGGTCCACGGCCCAGGCTTGGGTTTGGGCTAACAGCCCGCAACAGACCAATGCCAGAAACAGGTATTTCATGCTTATGCTCTCCACTGAGTCGTGACGGCAGGCGTTGGAAATTGAAGTGAGAAATTACAATATTAACAGGTGTGACACAAGAGACTTATCCTCTGGCACCGGAAATATAGGCTGCGGTAAGTTCATGTGCGGGAGTCTCAAATATGGCCTGGGCGGTGTCATATTCGATGAGTTGGCCAACCCCGTCACATGACCAGAAAAATGCGATGTGGTCGGCAATGCGCCGGGCCTGAGCCAAGTTGTGAGTGACAATAATGAGGGTAACCTGACCTCGCAAGGTGACGATCAGATCTTCAACGATTCCACTGGATAGCGGGTCCAGCGCACTGCAGGGCTCATCAAGCAGAAGAACATCTGGCGCCAACACGAGTGCTCTTGCCAGGCAGAGTCTCTGTTGTTGTCCTCCCGACAAGGCTTGAGCGGGATGGTCGAGCCGGTCTTTGACTTCATCCCAGAGACCAACCTGCTGGAGGACTTTTTCCATGGCGGAGGCCAAGAGCGTGCGATCACACGTTCCGTGTTCACGGAGGGGGAGTTCCAGATTTTTGCGGACCGAAAAAGGAAAGACGGTGGGTTTTTGAAAAATCATTCCCACGGTACGACGCAATTGGAGGACATCGGTCGTCGGGGCCAGGATATCCAGTTCATGCATGTGCAGATTCCCCGAGACCTGGCAACCCGGTATCAAATCCGTTAAGCGATTGAGACTTGTGAGAAAACTGGTTTTCCCGCAACCTGAAGGTCCCACTAACGCCGTAATGCATCCCCGATGAATTTCCATCGTGACATTTCGAAGCGCCTGATGACCCTGATAGGCGATGGAAAGATTATTTGCGCGAATATGGGGAACCGGTTCACAGCAGGGTTCCGTAGATGGGTAGGGAAGCCATGCTCTCCACCCTGACCGGTTCTCGGGATCAGGGATCATGCGTGGAGTTGATTGAGTGTTATCCATCGTGTGGCAATACGGGAAGAGGAAAAATTAATGATATACAGGAGGCCCACCAGAATGAGAGCGGTGGCATAGGCGTGAGGGTTGCCCCCGGCCACATTCATGGCAAGATCGTAAATGTGCACAGCAAGAGATCGTCCTGAGTCCATCAGCGATTCCGGCATGCGATCCACGTACCCACTGGTAAAAATCAAGGCCGCGCTTTCTGCAATGGCTCGTCCGAGTCCGAGGATGACTCCGACGAGAAGGCCGGGCAGGGCCGCAGGGAGGAGAATGGTTCGAACCGTGGTCGGCTTTGAGAGGCCAAGGGCCGCTGCGGATAATCGTTGTTCAATGGAAATGGCGCGAAAACTTTCTTCTACCGTGCGAATCAAAATCGGTAACACCATGCAGGCTAGGGTGAGACCTCCCGACAAAATAGAAAATCCTAATCCGAGGGTTTGGCAGAATAGGGCGTTGCCAAACAGTCCGAAGACAATGGAGGGCACGCCTGCCAGCACATCCAGTGAGCCTCGGATCAGGCGGCCCAGAATATGATCATGACGGGTGTATTCGGCAAGAAACAGTGCGGTCCCCAAACCCATCGGTAAGGCTACTCCCATGCACACTCCGAGAATTAACAGCGTGGATATGAGGATGGGGCCGATTCCGCCTTCCCGCCCCGCATTCTGTGGAGCCGAGAACACGAAGCTGAATGACAGATGGTTCAACCCGTTCCAGAGTAAATCACCCATCAAGCAGAAAAAGGGTACGGCGACCAGGATGGCCGCTATCCATATGATCGCGGTTGTGGCAGATTCTTGGACGTATCTACTTTGTCGGGACATAGATATTCCCATGTCGCAAGCCTTCTGCCAGGCTGACAATCAGGATGACGAGTCCCATGAGGAAGAGACCACTGACGAATAATGCGGCCCGGTGATCGGCCAACGCATAGGACATTTCCAGGGCAATGTTTGCTGTCAGGGTTCTGATCGGATCAAACACATGGGACGGGGTTTGGACGACGTTTCCACAGACCATGAGAACGGCCATGGTTTCTCCCAACGCCCGTGCCAATCCCAACAGGATACCGGTGAAGAGTCCGACTTTTGATGTGGGAATCACCACATGCCAAATCAATGACCCTCGACTGAATCCTAAGGCTGAGGCACTATGAATATAGGCGATGGGAACGTGGGCCATGCTTGCGTGGGCTACTAACATGATCGTGGGTATGATCATGAGCGTCAGGATGAGGATGCCGGCCAGCAGGCTTGTTCCTGGAGGATGCCAGCGGCCGATGATCGGGACCAGAACCACGAGACCCCAGAAGCCGAACACGACTGAAGGAATTCCTGCCAGGAGTTCGACCATGCGTCGGTACCATCGGCTGAGCAGAGGGGGCGCATAAAAATGACAAAAGATAGCTGACAGAATGCCAAGTGGAGCTGAAAGGAGGATCGCCCCCGCGGTCGCCAAGAGGGTTCCCCATATCATAGCCGTCAGCCGATACGATTCATCGAGAGGGTACCAATCGGGGTCGTGGAAAAAACGGGCAAGCCCAATATGCTGTAGTGCCGGCCAGGATTCACGAATGAGAAAAGATATGACCAGTAGCAAGAGCCCACCAGCCATCAATGCGAGGAGGCGCACGCTCCACGACAACAGGAAATCACCCTTGGAGCGGGACGAAATATTGTTTGAGGATGAGATCATTGGCCTCAGAGGATCGCGCAAAATCAATGAAGTCTTTAATGAGTCCTGCTGGAGGAGACTTTGTTACAAGTGTCAGGGGACGCGAGAGGGGAAACGTACCTTCCCGGACCGTCTCAATCGTGGCGGGAATGTGTTGCAACGGTAATAGTCGGATCGGAATGCCGTGGGTGGCATCATACTGTGCCGTGCCAATGGAGACGTATCCAATCGCGTGGGGGTTGCCGGCCACGGTTTTAATGCCTTGTTCATTGTCTCCGATAACCACATGAGCGTGAATGTCGCGATTGGATGCTTGGAAATAGGTCAGAAATAATTCCAGGGTGGAACGCCCTTCCGCTTTATTCACGACGGTAATGGGTGCATCAGGCCCGCCAACCTGGTTCCAATGGGTGATTCCTCCGGTATAGATAGCTCTGATTTGATCATCGGTTAATTCCTGAACAGGATTTGATCGATGCAGGATGATGGTAATCCCATCTTGGGCAATGACGGATCCATGCAGATGCTGTTCTTGAGATTTCAGAGCACGAGATGCCATCCCAATGTCAGCGACTCCATTGATGACATCAGCAATGCCGCGTGAAGAACCTCCCGTTTGGACGTCTATTCGGATTCCGGGATGACGTGTCTCAAATCGTTTGCCGATTTCCGCGACCAGGGGGGCCATGGTGCTGGATCCGGTGATGACCAGCTTGTGTCCATCAGCTTGCGCAAGCGAGGCATCTAATGAACATATCGTGCAGAGTACGATGACGCCTATGATTTCAAGAAGAGAGACAGGCATACAAAATTTTTCAATATTGGTTTTTTAAGAAAACATTGGACGATCTTAATCAAAAGAGATTTTGCAGCATCCAAGGTTGATGGCTTTTCCACTCGTAGAATCTGCAACATTTTCCGGGAGTTTGTAGATCACGGTTTTTCCCTCCCGTAAGGCTTCCACCAGGTCGTTATCCCGCAACACACTTAAATGATGGGATAATAAGCTTTGTTCCACGTTCAATTGTTCCATCAATTCCCCGACATTTTTTTGTCCGGACATGAGGGATTCAAGAACCGCCAGGCGTGTTGGGTCTGATAGTACCTTGAGCTTGCTTGCACAGGAAGAAGACGTGTTTTTGATTTTCATTGCGCAGGAAAATTGTTTATTGAATATCTAAATGATATGAATATCTATTCATATGAACCGTATTTAATATAAACGGTCGTTAAGAGTCAAGATCAATTAGCACGGTAGGTTTGGCAGGGTTTGTTTTTCGTCCGAATGCATTCTGAATGACCTGAGTGGACTGGGTCGTAAACTTCTCTCGTTGTGAACAATGTGGTTCCAGAGTAAAAATTAACTTATTTGTAACATGCATGAAATTTGGCCGACATAAGTCAACGGTAAAATTTGGCCTAAGGGGATGGGGAAGGAGGGACGAATGCCGCTTTTCCTGATGTCACATGAATCTGGGCGGCATCACCGCTAATCAGACGGGACAATCATTCAACAAGGAGCGAATATGAGATTGAAGAAAAGCAAATTTCTTAGGGGTGCGATGCTGTTTGGGTTGATATTCATAGTGCTGAGTTCTTTTGCCACAGCAGCAGACGACTTATTTCCCAGTGTGGACCAACAGGTGCCTCGATATTCCCCACATAGCCGTGTGTCGGGAAAAGTCGAAATCGACGGGTCCAATACCATGAAAACGATTTTGGAAACATGGAAGGACAAGCTGGAGAAAATTCATCCTGATTTGGAGATCAGTCTGAAGACGGAGGGATCCAACACGGGCGTTGAATCATTGATGAGCGGGAAAACAAAGATTGCGGCCATGTCTCGTCCGATGACGAATCAAGAAATCGAGAAATTCACCAAACAGGTAGGTTACGTACCCACGGCGATCCCCGTTGCTGTCGATGCGTTTGCTATCTTTGTTCATAAGGATAACCCACTTGACCACATTACATTCCAACAATTGGATGCGTTGTTCTCCTCGGACAGGCGCCGAGGGGCTCCGGAGTCCATCGACACGTGGGGTCAGTTGGGCCTTTCCGGGGTATGGGAAAAATCTTCCATTGTTCCTCACATACGGGATGCGAAATCAGGGACCGGACAGTTTTTCAGGGAATTCGTTTTGTTGGATGGGAAAGACAAAGAGACGAGTGTGGTTCAACCTGGTGCCGCCTCCATTGTGCATGCCGTCATGAATGATCCTTATGCCGTCGGCTATAGTGGAATCGGCTATCGCACCAATTCCGTGAAACCCTTACCTGTGGCTGCCGGTGATGGCGATCCATTTGTCGAGCCGACATTTGAATCCGCAAGCAATGGGTCCTATCCCCTTCGTCGAGTGTTATATCTCTATGTGAATGAACCCCCAGATATGGAACATGCTCCTCTCTTCTCCGAAATCATTAAATTTGCGGTGAGTCTGGAAGGCCAACAAGTGGTTGCTAAATCGGGCTTTTTTCCGCTTCCTACCAAAGACCTCATGGCTTTGTCCGCTACCTGGTCCAGGCCGATGGCTTCGGTCTCTAACGCGAAGGGACCGAAGGATCTTAAATAGTCCGACCGTGTTCGGGAAAATTGCCGGCAGGAAGAATGCCAGACTTCCTCTCATATGCTTGCATGGCTTCACACCTGGAAGCCGGGAGTCAATTTCTGACAAGGAGCCGGGTGGCAGGCAGCATACAATTCATGACGATTTCGTTCAATAGAATGAGAAGGTCTTTCCTCATTACGGGCAGGTGCTGGTGACATCTTTTTTGTCGACAGGGAACGGAGTGCAAACGCTGGCAGCAACTGAGGCAGGGATTCAGGAATAAAAATGAAATCCTTATTGTTGTAAATTCGGGATTACACGAGTGAAGGATGTGGAGCGGGGCTGACGTCCACGGATACGGCGAGCGTATGCTGTCCGCCCCCAACCATGAAGCCATTAATCGGACTGACATCCCCATAGTCTCTTCCCCAGGCCAAGGTGATGTGTTCATCGCCGGGAATGATATTGTTGGTGGGATCAAAGTCGACCCAACCGAGGCCGGGACTCCATGCGGCTACCCAGGCATGTGAGGCATCGGCGCCCACCAGTTTTTCCTGTCCTTCAGGTGGATGCGTCAGAAGGTATCCACTAATATAGCGTGCGGGCAAACCCAGGCTGCGGAGTGCGGCAATTTCCAAATGCGCAAAGTCCTGGCAAACGCCCTTCCGTGAGGTGAGAACATCTTGAACCGGGGTGGACACTTCGGTCACACCTCCTTCGTAGGTGAATTCCTCAAAAATTCGGCTGGTTAATTCCATCACCCCGGCCAGAAGCGGACGCCCGGATGGAAAGCATTCACGAACAAAATCATACGTGGCATCGTCAATGGTGATGTAGGGGGAATCATACATAAATTGTTGGGCTTCCAGATTCGGTGAATCCAAGGGATTTTGGAGTTGTTGGACGACTTGCTCCCAAGGCGGACTTTGATCCAACGGTATCGGCTCCGGCTTGAGGACCTCCACGACGGTTTTGGCTTCGACGATCAATTGGGGATGAGGGGTTTGAATGGTCAGGTGAGTCATGGGATTGCCAAAATAATCCTCACCTTCTGAACGGACCGATGGCGTGGGATCCAATGTCACGGTGGATCGAAGGCAATGTTGTCGAGGATGGGTCCGTGGAGTGAGACGCAAGACATGATGAGAAATGGCAACCGGCTGGGTGTAGGAGAAGGTGGTCCGATGTGTAACCTGATACATCATGGAATGCCCTCAAGCCATTGAGGTCCTGAAATCCGTTGGGCCAATGAATGACTGAAAAAGGTGTGAGCCACCACATCGGAGAGTTGGTGCACATGTTGATCCAGTTGCTTGAGTAGTCGTTCAAGATTGACTCGCACGCCGGTTTTGGTCGTGAATTGAGCAAGTTCCATCATGTCGGCCAGTCGAATATCCGTGCATCCGCGTGTGGTAATCCGCTGTGCCGGGTTGATGGAAGCAGAGGCTTCCTCTCGAGGCAATGCGTTGATGTGTGACTCGACCGTCAATAACTGGAAGATAATTGAACGAGGGTTGGTATCATCCGCCAAAAGTAAATCCAAGACTGCAGCCAGTTTGGCTTCAGCCTTGTATCGGGTTCGGTAGGTAATGGAGGCGTCGGCTAATTCCAGCAGCAGATTGAGGGCGCCGGTCGTTTCCGGCGTGCCCCGTGATGTTAGATGACGGATGAGTTTGGATAAATGTCTCACGCGTTCCAGCCGCCGTCCCATTTCCAGAAAACGCCAGGCATAGCTGCGGGTCATATTTTCCATGACCATGCCGTTGAGCGCTGCCAGATGTTGAATCATCCGGCTCAACAGTCGAATCGCATCGTCGATGCTTTGTCCTTTTGTCTGAGCCCAATCCTTTGGCACGCTGGTGAGCTCCATGAGAATATTCCAGGTGTCGAGGGATAACCGGTGGCGAACCAATTCTGCGGTGCGTCGCACATTCTGGAGAATGGTTGCCAAGCCGTCCGGCGAATCCGGGTCAAATAAAATTGTCCGAAGTTCCGCCTCCACCGCGCCGGCTCCCCCTTCCACGGCCCGTTTGGCGCGACGGGGCGATAAATGTTTCTGCATCACGAGTAGTGAGACCAAGCGATGCAGGGTCTCAGGATCATCTCCGATTCCCGCCTCTCCGCTCAGGCGTGACACCAGGCTTCGTAATAAACGGATCGCGCCTTCAGCGCGTTCGGTGTAACGTCCCAGCCAGAAGAGATTGTCAGCGGTTCGGCTGGGTAAATCCCGTCCTCCCCGCCGAAGCCGAAGCGTATGATGGGGCAGCGTGACGGCTGCCGGAATATCAAGAGGACCATTCGACTGCACCCAGGTGTCTTTACTGAAATCACCGGGTTCATGCCAGTGCCCACGGGGATCCGATCGAACCGACACGCGAGCGAGTCCACCAGGCATGACGGTATAGCCGTCCTTCGTGGCTGTCAGATAGATGCGGACAGTCATTGGGACCGGTTTGAGCTCATCCTGAGATGTCCAAAAGGGAGTCGTGGAGGGCGAAACGATTTCCCGTCCCACGTATTCATGTCCACGCCGGGCAATGGCTTGAGCCAGGGCTCCACGGTCTTCCTCGGTCAAGTCAGGCCCGAAGGAGGAGAGACGGTCGTGCGTGAGGCCACGCTTGGGTGTCAAGACACGACGAATTAATAATCGGTTCATATTATCGAGCACATAGGCGCGCTCGTTGGCCTGTCCACACCACCAGGTGGCAACACTGGGAATTTTAAGTCCTTCACCAAAAAAGAATTTGGATAATGTCGGTAGAAAGCTTAAGATGACCTCGCTTTCGATCAATCCACTTCCGAGCGCATTGGCTAATGTGACGTGTCCGGCTCGAATGGCTTGGAGCAATCCTGGGATACCCGTTAGGGATTCGGTCATCAATTCCAGGGGGTCGCACAAGTCCGAATAAATCCGGCGTAAGACCAGATCAACGGGCTTCAGACCATCGACCGTTTTCAGGAACAGCCGTTCATCGCGTACGGTCATGTCCGAGCCTTCGACGATCGGGTATCCCAGATACCGGGCCAGATAGGCGTGCTCAAAATACGCCATATTTCCCGGGCCCGGCGAGAGCACTACCGCCAGGGGATCTTCCCGTTGGGAGAACTGGAGAAAACTCTCGCTGAAGGTCTGGAAAAAAGAAGAAAGTCGTTGGACCTGTGTTCGGGCAAACAGGTTGGGTAAAGACCGTGAGACAATAATGCGATTTTCGAGAGCAAATCCGGCACCGGTGGGTGCTTCGGTGCGATCACGCAAGACCCACCATTTCCCGTCGGGGGCTCTCGCCACATCGAATGCCAGAAAATGTAAATAGGTGCCTCCTGCCACAGGGACGCCATGGCAGGGCTGCAAAAACTGGGGATTCCCGAACACCACAGCAGGGGGTAAGGTTCCGTTTTTCAGCAATTGTTGCGGGCCATACAAATCGCTCAAGATATGGTTGAGGAGACGGGCTCGTTGAATCAGGCCTGCTTCAAGATGTTGCCATTCCTCCTGGCTGATTAACAGTGGGAATAAGTCAAGCTGCCAGGGTCTGTCCCGTTGTCGTTCACTCTGACTGGCAAGATAGGTCACGCCGTCATCTTTCAACATTCGCGCGGCGGTTTCATGAGCCAGACGGCGTTGGGTAGCGTCCAGGCTCTCGAATTGTTTCAACAGATTTTGCCAATGCGGACGAACAGACCCGTCCGACGCCACGAGTTCATCAAAGGTGTCCTGTTGAGGCGGGTACATGGTGTTGGGTTGGGAGAGGGAGTCCGGTGGTTCGGGAAAAGGGAATGCCGCCATGGAATTCATCAAGGGAGTGTTGAAAAATCCAGCCAGCGGCGTTCTCGCCGCTTGGCCGTGCTCACGTACTCCTCCGTATGCTCCGCCTGCCCAAAGGGCTGCAGTCTTGCCGGACGAGTCTTTTTGAATACTCTCTCATGTTTCCCATGCGGGTTTCTGCCGATCATATGCTGCCGAACAGGCAAATTTTAAAAATATTCAACAGTCCCATCAGGGTGTTTCTCGTCGAGGGTTAATCAAAATTACCTTACCGTTTCCTGGATACACTGTCCACTGTATGTGATTAGGCAGGCCATCGGAGGTCAAGTGTGCAAGGAAATTCCGGGCGAGAGGTATCCGGTGGTTCGGCATAGGGTCCGGCGGTATGACCAAAGGTATGAAACCTGGCCAACCGACGGCTTTCGGCTTCATAGGCGTTGACGGGGAAATGTTCAAAGTTTCTTCCGCCCGGGTGAGCCACGTGATAGGTGCATCCGGCAACCGCCCGCCCGGCCCATTGATCGTAAATATCAAAAGTTAACGGGGCGTCAATTCCGATCTTCGGATGCAAACAGTTCGGAGGCTGCCAGGCTCGATATCGCACGCCGCCGACTGCCTCTCCTTGCCGTCCGGTTGGTATCATGGGCACGCGTTTGCCATTGCAGGTGATAATATAACGGTTTTCAGTTAAGCCGGACAATTTGATCTGTAGACGTTCGACCGAGGAATCCACATATCGGACTGTGCCGCCGGGTGCCCCTTGCTCTCCCATCACATGCCAGGGTTCCAGAGCCTGCCGAACTTCCATCACCAGACTGCCATAGTTGATTGAACCAAAGAGGGGAAAACGGAACTCCAGGTGAGGCGCGAACCAGTCGTCCTGCAGTTCGTACCCGGCGCGATTCATATCCTGGATGACTTCATGGAGATCCTGAGCGAGAAAGTGGGGTAGCATAAAACGATCATGAAGTTGGGTTCCCCATCGAACGAGGTTTCCCTGGTCCGGAGTTTTCCAGAAACGCGCAACGAGGGCCAGGAGCAGAACCTGTTGAGCCAGACTCATGCGTTCGTGGGGCGGCATTTCGAAGGCCCGGAATTCTACCAGTCCGAGTCGGCCGGTCGGGCCATCCGGAGAGTAGAGTTTGTCGATACAAATTTCCGTCCGATGGGTATTCCCTGTGACATCAATGAGCAAATTTCGAAAGATCCGATCGACCAACCATGGAGGTGGTGGTGTCCCGACGTTGGGAGCGGGGACCTGCGCAAATCCCAGTTCCAGCTCGTACAAGGAATCATGACGGGCTTCATCGATGCGAGGAGCCTGACTGGTCGGGCCGATGAAGAGACCGGAAAACACATAGGAGAGGGAAGGATGCCGTTGCCAGTAAGCGATCATGCTGCGCAGGAGATCGGGCCGACGCAGAAAAGGACTGTCGGCCGGGGTGTTGCCTCCCATGACCACATGATTGCCTCCCCCGGTTCCCGTGTGTCGTCCATCCAGCATGAACTTTTCCGTGCCTAATCGGCAGAGTCTCGCTTCTTCATAGATGGCCGTGGTAATCGCGACCATGTCCGCCCAATTTTTCGCGGGGTGGATGTTCACCTCGAGCACTCCAGGATCAGGAGTGATTTTCAAAACGTTGATACGAGGGTCATAGGGGGGCGTGTAGCCTTCCAAGTGAATTGGCTGGTTTAATTCCGCAGCCGTGTCCTTAATGACGGCGACCAGATCAAGGTAATCTTCTGCCGATTCCAGAGGCGGCATGAATACGCAGAGGTGCCCGTTTCGAGGTTCCACTGTGAGCGATGCGCGAACCACACCTCCTGCGCCGATCCCGCTCTTCTGCCCCATGATCACTTGAGCCGGATCATGCTGCCCCCCTTCTCCCTGTAGTTTCTGAAGCCGGTGTTCCTGAAGGGAGGATTCCTGAATCGGATCGGGTAAGGGTCCTCGAATGTCGAATGGGTCCGTTGGAATAATGTAAGGATAGTCTTTGGGATCAATGACCGGTAATGATGGCAGGGGCAGTCGAAAACCGATCGGCGAGTCACCCGGAACCAAAAACAGGTGCTGACTGCGTGTGGTCCACGCCGCGGTGACCCAGCGACGTTGTCCGTCTTTGGCATTCCAGCGTTGCAATGGCAGAACATAGCCTGCCGGTTTGCCCAGACCGCGTTCATACACCTTAGCGAGCCGGGCACGAGCCATGGGGTCGTCGAGATTATTGGTGGCCGGTTCGAGATTTTCCGGCAGCTTGCGTTCCTGACCGATGAAATGCCAGGGATCTTCATAGACGGGTTGAATGGTCTTGGTGCCCACCTCTACCCGCTTAGCGATTCCCTGAATGAAGTGGTTAGCATCATCGGCGGAAATGTTTGAGGCCTGATTTTCCTCCGCAAAGAGTTGGTCTTCCTGCCAGATCGGTTTTCCATCCTGCCGCCAAAAGAGGCTAAAGGCCCAGCGGGGCAAGGGTTCGCCGGGATACCATTTCCCTTGGCCAAAGTGCAGAAGTCCTCCAGGGGCGAAACGCTCCCGTAAGCGTTTGATGAGATTCGCCGCCAATGGTCGTTTCGTCTCACCGACAGCCTCGGTATTCCATTCGGGAGCATCGGGATGATCAATGGAGATAAAGGTGGGTTCTCCTCCGATCGTGAGCCGGACATCGTTGGCTGCTAATTCCTGGTCCAGTCGTTGTCCAAAATGATCAATCGCCTGCCATTGTTCTTCTGTGTAGGGCTTGGTCACCCGTGGCGTTTCCACAATACGGGTGACCGACATTTCATGAGAAAACGTCGTTGCACAAATCTCCATCGCTCCACTAATCGGCGCAGCGGTCAGAGGGTGAGGTGTGCAGGCCAGCGGGATGTGACCTTCTCCAGCCAACAGGCCGGACGTGGCATCCAATCCCACCCATCCGGCCCCAGGCAGATAAGCTTCCACCCAGGCGTGAAGGTCTGTAAAGTCCCGATCGGTACCGGACGGACCGTCCAAGGATTTCACGTCGGCAACAAGTTGGATTAAATAGCCGGAGACGAATCGACTGGCAATGCCCAGGTGGCGAAGGATCTGCACGAGGAGCCAACCGGTGTCCCGGCACGATCCACGTCCCAGTTCCAATGTTTCATCAGGAGTTTGCACACCGGGTTCCATGCGGACGACATAGTCGATTTGAGACTTCAGTTGCTGATTGAGACTCATTAAAAAGGGAACGGTCGGATCATCGTGTGGCGCGGTGAACTGACGCAGCCATTCTTGCAGTCGCGGGCCTAGTGGTTCTTTGGCCAAATACGGCAGCAGGTCCTCTTTGACCAGGGGATCATAGTTGAAGGGGAGTGTCTCGGCGTCCGGCTCCAGAAAAAAATCAAAGGGATTATAGATGACCATGTCGGCCACGAGGTCGACTTCCACATGAAATTCTTGAACCTTTTCAGGATAAATAATCCGTGCCAGATAGTTACCGTGAGGATCCTGTTGCCAGTTCAGGAAATAACCGCTGGGCTCAATCTTGAGTGCGTAACTTAGAATGGGAGTCCGGCTATGGGGAGCCGGCCGCAATCGGATGACGTGAGGTCCCATCTGAACGCGGCGATCGTAGTGATAATGCGTTTGGTGATTGAGTGCGACGTGGAGTGCCATGAAAAATCAATAGCCCAGGGAATGCCTGTCTTGCTACAAGAAAAGCGGAAAAATAAAATGACCATTTTCACATGATGGGTCAACGGATCTTAGCACTCTCCTTCGTTCTTTGCATCATTCTCCTCACCCTTACGCATTCCTAAAAAGATCCAATCACCACGTCGGGACAAGCCCTGCATGAGGCTGGTTCTCTTTTGGACATTGCTATCGTGTCGGTCGCCTATGGTACACTTTACACCGAAATTTTCGGTGAGATCGTCTTATTGATTGTCCAGAGGCCAAAGATTAAAGGATAGGGTTGTGAAATCGTTATTTGACCACTATCAAATGAAGCCGGGATTCGATGAAATGTTCGAGTCGGCCGGTGTTCCACGCCGTCATTACCGGCGTCTCGTGGAACGGCTACGGAATTTTTCTTCGAAGGATCTGGAATTGAAACGGCGTCAGGCCGATCAGGCGTTTTTGAGGCAGGGGATTACGTTTACCGTCTATGGCGATCTCCAGCAAACGGAGAAGATTTTTCCTTTTGATCTGATGCCGCGAATCATCCCGGATCTCGAATGGCGAGTCATTGAAGAGGGAATCCGTCAGCGCGTCATGGCCCTGAATATGTTTTTAGTGGACTTATATAGCGAGCAACGGATCCTTAACGATCACGTGGTGCCTCGTGACCTCATAGAAAGTTCCGTGCATTTTCAGAAAGATTTAGTGGGATTTTGTCCTCCCAAAGAGGTGTTCATCCATGTGTCGGGAATTGATTTGGTCCGGAACCATGAAGGCCAATACTATGTCCTGGAGGATAATCTCCGGACACCATCAGGCGTGTCGTACGTTCTCGAAAACCGACTGGTCATGAAGCAACTGTTTCCCAACCTGTTTGCCGACATGCAAGTCCGGCCTGTCGATCAATATCCGACACAACTCCTGGAGAATCTCAAGTGGCTGGCTCCCCTGAGTAAAGAAAATCCGACCGTCGTCCTTCTGACTCCCGGTGTATTTAACTCCGCCTACTTTGAACATTGCTTTTTATCGTTACAAATGGGGATTCAAATGGTGGAAGGCCGGGATCTGGTGGTGGAATCGGATGATAAGGTCTATATGAAGACGACCCAGGGTCTTGAACAGGTGGATGTGATTTATCGCCGGGTGGATGATGCCTTCCTCGATCCTGAAGTGTTTCGAAAAGATTCCGTGTTAGGCGTTCCCGGCCTGGTCCGGGCCTATCGAGCGGGGAATGTGGGCCTGGCCAATGGCATCGGGAACGGGATCGCCGACGATAAAGCGGTGTATACCTTTGTGCCGAAAATGATCGACTACTATTTAAGCGAGAAACCTATTCTGCAAAATGTGCCCACCTATTTGTGCGGCAATCCGGAAGATCGGAAATACGTATTGGAACACCTGGGATCGTTGGTTGTGAAAGCCGTGGCGGAATCAGGCGGATATGGGATGTTGATGGGACCCAGTTCGACCAAAGCCGAACAGGAGGAGTTTCGGAAGAAAATAGAGAGGGACCCGCGAAGTTACATTGCTCAGCCGGTGGTGACTCTCTCGCATCATCCGTGTGTCGTGGATGGAGAAGAGAATATGCGATTGGTCGGGCGGCATGTCGATCTTCGGCCGTTTGTGCTCTGGGGGGAAGAGATTTCCTTGTCGTTGGGAGGATTGACCCGTGTCGCCTTGAAGGAAGGCTCTCTTGTCGTGAATTCTTCGCAAGGCGGGGGAAGCAAGGATACATGGGTGCTCTATGGAGATGAATAGGCCATGTTAAGCCGAACGGCAGAATCGTTTTTCTGGATCGGGCGCTCGGTGGAGCGGGCGGAATATACGGCCAGGTTCGTGGATGTGCATTTTCATTTGCTGACGGAGATTGCGACCCAGGAAGACCAGGCCAATATTTGGACTCGATATTTGGAAGACACCGGTGAACTGGAAGCCTATACCAAAATTTTTGGGGCAGTTCAGACCAGACCGGTTATGGAATTTGTCACGCTCTGCCGGGACAATCCGAATTCGCTGACGAATCTTATTGCGGCGGCCAGAAACAGCGCCCGCGGGATCCAGGACCAGTTGTCCAGTGAAGTCTGGCATTTCATGAATGATTTTTATCTCAGCCTCAAGGGAAAGACCGAATTTGATCTGTGGTCGGATACACACGATTTGCTCAGATATGTGCGGAATACCTGCTACACGTTGGACGGGGTTGTCGGCAGCACGATGGTCCACGACGAGGGATGGAATTTTTACCGGTTGGGACTGAATATTGAGCGGGGTGGACGGACCGCTCGACTCATTGATATTCCTGTCCTCAGTGATCCTACGACGGAACCCAGGAGAATTTCCGAATACCATCAGTGTTTGGCCGCGTTGAAATCGGCCAGTGCCTTCGAGGCCTATCGGAAATTTTATTCCACACAGTTGGTGCCGAAACGAATCGTGGAATTTCTCCTTTTTCATGGTAAATTTCCTCGATCGGTCCGGTATACGACGGCGCAAATCAGTAAAGTCGTGGAACGGTTGGCGGGAAGTAGTCGAAGGGCTGAAACCCGTCAGGCGATCAGATTAAGTGGGGCCTTGGCGGCGGATCTGGAATTCGGCAGTCTGCAAGAGGTCTATTCCACAGGCTTATCGCATTTTCTAACCCAGGTGCTTGAGCATTTTGACCAACTTTCGAACCTGATCGCCCTGGCATTTTTCCGCACGAGTGGTTATTCCACCGCTTCTCAATCCCAAACCCAATCTCAAACCGTATAAAAGCGGTTTCCTTGCGGGGAGGTCCTCGAATCTCCCTTGAGAATTCCCCCGATAGCCTCTTCTGTTCTCTGTTGTAGTCCAGGTCGAACTGGGGTAAGCTTTCCGCGTTTCCTTGACAAGGTCTTGCCACTCTCATACATAGGCGAATAGCGAATCATTAGTATTCGTGTTGTTCCCCCAGAATCTCACCATACCATGTCTGATTTATCTATCCTGTTGGTGATCCCTCCTCTGACTCAACTCAATACGCCATATCCGTCCACGGCCTATTTGACGGGGTTCTTGCGGTCACAAGGGTATCGCACCCATCAGGCTGATGTGGGCATTGAAATGGTGTTGGCCCTGTTCTCCCGTGGCGGCCTGAGCCGGGTCTTTGCCGAAATCCGGAAGACGTCCCTTGATGAACTGCCTGGTGAGGCGCGGCAAATGCTGAGTCTGGAGCGGGCGTATGTCGAGACGATTGATCCGGTGATTAGCTTTTTGCAGGGTCGAAATCCCACCTTGGCTTCGCGCATTTGTCAGGGCACCTTCCTTCCCCAGGGTCCACGCTTTTCCTTAAAGAGTTCAGAAAACCAAGATGGGAAACATCGTGCATACAATCAAGCCGACCAGGCCAAGCATCTGGCAACCTTGTATCTTGAAGATCTCGCCGACCTGGTTCAGGCCACCATTACGCCCCACTTTGCGTTGAGTCGCTATGCCGAATCCATTGCCATGCAGGCGAATTCCTATGATCGTCTTGAGGAAGCCCTAGCCCAACCCATGAGTCTCACTGACGAGTGGATGGTGGATGCGCTCTGGCGGCATGTGGACCGGCATCAACCCGCTGTCGTCGGATTTTCGGTGCCGTTTCCAGGCAATCTGTATGGCGCTCTTCGGATGGGGCAACAATTGCGTGGCAGAAGGCCGGAAATCAAAGTCGTGCTTGGGGGAGGGTATCCCAATACGGAGTTGCGCCGGATACGGGACCCTCGTCTGTTTGAAGTCGTTGATTTCGTGACCCTTGACGATGGGGAGCGGCCCTTCCTCTGTCTGTTGAAATACCTGGAAGGAAAACGGAGAGAGCCCGATCTGTGCCGGACGTTTCTTCGTTCAGGGCAAAATGTCGTCTGGCAGAACGGAGCCGGCGAACCGGACCTTTCGCAGGTCGAACTGGGAACCCCAACCTACGACGGATTACCTCTCAATCAGTATATTTCCGTGCTGGATACGTTGAATCCCATGCATCGGCTCTGGTCCGATGGACATTGGAATAAGTTAACGGTGGCCCATGGATGTTACTGGAAGCAATGTACGTTCTGCGATGTGGGGCTGGATTACATCGGCCGGTATGAAGTCTCTCCGGGCGAAGTGTTGGTGGATCGGATCGAAGCCCTTATCGCCGAAACGGGACGTTGCGGGTTTCACTTCGTGGATGAGGCCGCTCCGCCGGCGGGATTGAAAAATCTGGCGCTATCTCTGCTCGAACGGGAGGTCACCATTTCCTGGTGGGGAAACGTCCGGTTTGAACCGGCGTTTACGCCGGACCTGTGTCGTCTGCTGGCCGCCTCCGGCTGCATTGCCTTGAGCGCCGGTTTGGAAGCGGCGTGTGATCGTCTGCTGGCCTTGGTCAAAAAAGGTATTACCGTCGACCAAACTGTTCGGGTCGTTCAGGCCTGCCGGGACGCGGGGATTCTGGTTCATGCCTATCTGATGTATGGGCTTCCCAGTGAGACAATCGGGGAAACGATTGAAAGCCTCGAACGGGTACGCCAATTGTTTGCGCATGACCTCATTCAATCGGCCTTCTGGCATCGGTTTACCACCACTGCCCACAGTCCGATCGGCTTACATCCCCAAGCCTATGGCATTCACCTCGTCGGACCGGCATTCGGAGGGTTCGCGGAAAATGATCTGGTTCATGTGGATGATCTGGCATCAATGCCGGAATGGATCGGAGAGGGTCTGCGAGCGGCGCTTTGGCATTACAAAGAAGGGTTGGAATTGACCCGGGATGTCCGTGAATGGTTTCCGGAGCGCGTCCCGAAACCCAAGGTTAAACGTACCTGGGTCAAGCAGGTCTTGGAGAGCGAAGAGCGGGAAGACCATTCCAGGTTAGAGCGAAGATTCGTCTGGATCGGCGGGCAGCCGGATGTTGATCGAGGAAGTGGCGAACAATACAAAATCATTTTGCCGAACCGAACAACAGATGAAGAAGTGAGGCTGAAGCGAGGCCAAGGGGAATGGTTTCTGAATCTGATCGAACGTGCCGTGCCGGTGCATCAAGCCGGGGGACATCGGTATCCTATTTATAAAGAAGTTCGGGCGGGCTTTCCGTTTGGCGGACCCAAGGGGTTTGATAAGTGGTGGCAGTCCGCCTCTGCCCACAAAGCCAGAGCCGTCGGCCTGCTGCTAGTGTAAGTTCCCGGCGTCTCATGGAGATTTCCTTGATAAGAGAGTGATGGCGACAGGCATTTGTCAGTCGGATTGGAAACAGATCCTTCGATTCTCTCAGGATAATAAACAGATAACTGAGGCAGGTGCCGCCTTTCTTATCATGCTGAGCCCATTCGACCGCGCTCAGGGTAGGCAAGGCGCAGCATCCAGCTTCCCCAAAGACTGGCCTAGATGCCGAGGGTTCACTAGGGGTGAGCCCGGGACAAAAATCATTGGCTATTTCGTTTTGTCCCTTTCACAAGGTATAACCAGTCCAATCAGCATTTCGGTAGACTATTTCTACACACTATTATTATCAGGAGGCATCATGACCACAGCACAGTATCCACGCAGTCCCAAAGAACAAGTCGGCGGGCTTTGCCATCTCGGACGACTCATCGACAAAGTCCGGATGCGGAATGCCGGACAGATTCAAGACTACAATTATCTCACCGTCGGCTTCGATAAATATTTGTTGGATAAATTGGAAATCAAAGGAGAGGATTTTGAAAAGCGCGTGCTGCAAGGCGGGACGGACGCAGAGATTGCCGACTGGGTGAGATCTAACGGGAAAAGCCTGAGCGATGCGGAAAAAGCCGAATGGAATGATATGGTGCTGACATTCGGCCCGAAAGCTCCAATGGCGCAGAAAGCCTTTGACGAATATAAAGCCGGTCTGGCGAAAAAACGGGGTGTGTCGGTGGAGTCCCTTTCCCATATCACCACGTGGTTCAGTCTCATCGAACACGACGAAGCCCGGATGTAGCCAACCGTTGGAATCAGATACTCTCCCCCATATTGGTGCCCGAGGTTTTGTGGAAAACACGAGTTCTGGAATCACAGACTTGAAGTAAGCGCAGTAGCGCCATCATCACCCGAACAACCATGGAGAGGTTAGGGATGCCGGTGGTGCCTGTCAGCGATCTGGCTTTGCGCGACGGAGGCCTGGTCGATCCGGCGATGTGAGGGTGATGGACATGGCGGCCTTATATCAATTCTCTCTTAAGCGAAGAGCCATATGTGTAAGAAATTACATGAAGAGCACAAAAACCTAATGCTCTATACGAATGAATCTGGGCTTTTGGGCATTGTCACAAGCAAAACGCTTTGGGCCAGCCACACCTCTTTTTTGAATGATTCAGAGGAGATTGTAGGATTCTTAAACCGCGTACTCCCAAACATCCTGCAACCGGAATTTGAAAGGTATGTTGAGAGCTCTGCAGAACTTTCCACGCTTGTCCGGACCGCACGTCAGTGGGGAATAGATTTACAGGACTCTTGGTTCAGAAAGATGGTTGACGGATTGACGGAGGCGGAGCGTAGGGCCCAGGACCACTACGTCACCTCTTTTTGCACAACCGATGATCCATGGATATCCGAACACGGCCTGTTAAGCCAGTGGCGTGGATATGGACCAGATGGGGGCTATGCCATTATTTTTGATACGAAGGAGCTAGCCTCACTTCTTACTGCAGAAGGCCGGATCTATCATGAGGAGACTATCCTCGTTGGTGATGTGCAATATGACATGGCAGAGTTGTCCAAAGTTCAAGACAAAAAAGTCCTGGAGTGTATCCAGTATGTAAGGGAGGCGTTCTTAGCCCACCTCGAAACAGGAGACATTGAGAGATTCATTCCTGCATTCGAAAGGATCACCATTCTGTCAGAATTGTGCAAACACAGAGGTTTTGCTGAGGAGAAGGAGGTTCGAATAGTAGTCAGCGAACCTTCAGTCGAAGTCGGCCCAGACCCCTCGAATCAAAGCGGAAAGTCATATCGTAGAGCGCACAGCTATCTTCGCGACGGTGCAGTTGTGCCCTGCATCCATCTTTTTGAGGATCAGACATCTAATGCTTTGCCAATCCGACGCGTTATTATAGGGCCTCACCCAGAAAAGCAGCAACGAGAAAAGGCCGTGGAAATTCTCCTGCGCAACCACGGTGTCAACGCAGAAGTATCTGTGTCAGATACGCCATTTCGTGGAAAGTAGGCATTCTGTACTTGTGAGAGTTAGTGGTCGGGATCCTTCTTTTGCCGTTACAGTAAAATTTTTACTGCACCCTCTAACTAGTACGTTGACAGAACAAGTTTAGCTCAGCTGCTGAGGATTAAATCCCTCTTCTGCATGTGTCAGTTTTTCAGAAGCGGACAGATTGTGGGCTCCGCAATTCCAAGCGGCGCTCCGTAACTTTCTCGTCAACACGAAAAAAAAGACTCTTCCGCCTCTTTGAATTTTTCCCCATACTCTCCAATTGGCACGGGTAGACGCCACCTGCTACCCAAAGGTTGAATATTTGGCAGAGAAATAATGCGCGGGGTAAGAAGAGGATCATACAGAATTTATGGTTCTAGCCCTATAGCTTTACAATGCGTATCGGGAATCCTTGGGGGATGCCAGAAAAAAAGCGCTGGCAGGTGTGCACATCGGACTTTTGTACCTAACTTTCGTGTCAACGTGATTTTCCGTGTTGCCGGGTTTCGCCCCGGCTGGCGAGGCCCTTTTGTTTCGGCAAAAGGCCCAAAAACCAATGGCGCCCCGTCCGGCCTCAATAAAAAAAAGGAGGGACGCCAGACTTAGGAGGGCGGACCAACTCGCTCCACTCATACAAGGCCCGCCAGCGGATGAGAGCGTCCCTCCCTTTGTCCGGGCGGCAGGCGTCGGACCAGGGAGCCGAAACTTTCAGGCACTTACATGAAAGAGCGAGGAGCCACATAATTCTGAATGATCCTAAGAGGGATACATTCGGAGTCAGAGCGGGATTTTCGGCGGGCCGGAAATATCCTCGAAGGAGAGAATATGGCGGTGACCTTTTCCGTCGTCCTGGACGATCAGTTCCAGAGGCAGCCCTTTCGAAAGATTTGACAGTTTTTCCCATTGCTCGGAATCCCTGGGTTGGACCGCTAAGGTGGCATCCCCGGGGACGAGCTTCCATCCTGATTCAAACAACGGTCTTTCATCTGATCGTTGTTCCCAATTTAACCAGAGGGTCTGCCGGTCCTTTTCGATATATCGGACGGTGCCCCGGATAGCCGTGGGTTGAGAAAAATTAGTGATCCCTTTTATGAAGGTGTCCAGCGGATGAGGTTCAGTTTCGAGCTGTGCCTGAGCGATGCCAGCCGTCAATCCCAATCCCAGGCAGGCGGCAAAGCTTAAGGGAAGGAGACCAGCAAATGGTGAGAAGCGTCGTGTCGTCATGGGTAACCTCACAGGTGAGAGGAAGAATGACATCTCCGACTGTTTAATTTAATCATAAGCAGAGATGATTCACAAATGCCGGAATTTTATGGTTGGCTTGAGTTGGAATGTGAAACGTTCGCAAGAACCAGGGCATCCTAAAATTAGCACTCATGATTGCTTGAGGGATAGAACGAAGGAGTGGTCACCATTGGTCCCAACAATGAATAGGTGCAGAAAGTATATAATGGCTATAATGCTGAGGTTGTCAAAAATCGGGGTGTGTCAGTCGATCAGCTTCTCAATATGATGAGAGCTTGGCTCTATCTCATCGAACACGGCGAAGACCGGATGTATGGTATTAGAAGGATTGATCAGAAAAGTTGACCTCTTAAAAATCAGGATGGCAAAAAACAATGAATGATTTGCCTGACCAAAATGGGAAAGAAGGGGGAATTAATCGCATTCCAGGAATTTAACCATATGAAAAGGGCTTCTGGTTCGCTTAATCATGATTAAATGTTATTCTCCTTAAAACAAAAGAAATTCTACCAAAGCGAATGCTTATAGTTGGGACAGCTTACAACTTCTTTATTGTTTTAGTCGAAAAAATACTTTTAGGATAATACTCGAGGAATTAAATGGCGATTAATATTATTGAAGCTAGCAATTTTAGAAGCTTTAAAGAGTTAAATCTAAGGCTAGGAAATTTCAATGTCATTGTTGGAGCCAATGCTTCGGGAAAATCAAATTTTTTGCAAATCTTTCAATTTCTAAAAGATATAGCTACTAAAGATATTAATAATGCAATTTCTTTGCAAGGAGGAGTTCAGTATCTTCGAAACATCAACCAATCGAATTGTGAGGAGTTATGCCTGAAGGTTGAGTTTGATCTCGCAAATAAGGGTATCTTACTTAAGAAGAAGGAGCAGCTATTTGGAATTCGATTTTCTAGTGGGGGTTATAATCTTGTAATTAAATTTAAAAAAAGTCGGAATGGGTACACAATAATGAAGGAGGAATTGAAACATCATGGATTGGTATATCGATTAGAGAGGACAAAGGGGCAAAAAAAAGCCAGGGTAAAAAGCGGTGGTGAGGGTAATTTCAAAGAAAAAGAACAATTAGGCCAGGTTTCTGTAGTGCAATCAAGAAAGGAAGGAAAACCAGACTTTGGATTCGAAAAAGAAGGCAGCTTCGATCTTGAGCTACAAGATTTTGTTCCTGACTTTTTTCAAAATCTGGAACTTCCCGAAAGTTTTAGTGTTTTAGCGTTTCCCATTTTCTCTCCTGTAATTGGAAAGCAATTTTCCTCCATATCTATTTATGATTTTGATCCTAAATTGCCCAAAAAAGCTTCCCCTATAACTGGAAAGTCTGACCTCGAAGAAGACGGTGGTAATTTAGCCATCGTCGTTCAAAATATCATTGAAGATGGTGTGAAAAAGAAAAAGTTTTTGAGTTTATTGGAAGACTTGATTCCGTTGATTAAGGATGTATGTGTAGAAAAATATGCAGATAAATCTATTTTATTTAAATTGCGTGAGGCGTATTCAAAAAAGCACTATTTGCCGGCTTCATTAATATCTGACGGCACTATTAATGTAATTGCTTTAATAATTGCATTGTATTTTGAAGATTCAAATCTTTTGATCATTGAAGAGCCTGAAAGAAACATACACCCTTATCTTATGTCCAAAGTTGTTGAACTTATGCGAGACTCATCCTCTCGGAAGCAAATCATTGTTTCCACTCATAATCCAGAAATAGTTAAGCATGCTGGCATTGAAAACTTATACCTCATCTCACGAGACGAAAGCGGGTTTTCTCTTGTAAATAGACCGAAGGATGATAGAGATGTAAAGGTTTTTCTGAAAAACCAAATTGGTGTAGATGAATTGTTTGTCCAAAATCTTTTGAGTTTTTAAAAAATGAATAGGAGCCGTATAGTAATATTTGTTGAAGGGGCAGATGACGAAAGGTTCTTTGAGAAAATAATAAAGCCGAAGTTGGAACCTAGAATTGTAGAAATTCGCTCATATGCACATCTGAATAATAGTAAAATGAAAAGAGGCTCTTCTCCAAAGTGAGTGGGTGATTTTGGGTTGTTTTTCAGATGGGCTTGAGCATACAGGTCAAGACTTTCAGGCGGAGATACTCCTCATCGCGTAACCCATACGCCCGGCGTTGAATCACCCGGATCTTATTGTTGAGTCCCTCCACGAACCCAAGCGAAACTTTATTCTCAGCCTTGGCATAGGCGGCAATCCCATCCCAGTGCCGCTCGATCATCTCCGCAAAGTCTTCGAAGGGTTTCAGGCGCTGCCTCTTCAATGCGGCTTTCCAGTTCTCGAAAAACCTCCGCGCCCAGCCTTCGGTCTGGTACTCCCATAACTGGCCGAAGGATTCCTTCAGCACATAGGCCGTGTGGAGTCGCTTGTTCGCATCGAGGAGCTTTTTCAGCGCCTGTCGTCCCTCAAGGGTCAGATTCTCCTTTCGTGACAGGAGGGTATACTTTTGCCCCTTGATAAACGACCGGTCCCTCTCCGTCAGCCGCTTGTATTCCTGTTTGCGCACCGTATCGAGCGCCTGACCGAGATGCCGCATCACGTGAAATTTGTCATACAAGATCGCGGCCTGAGGCGCATGCTTCACGGTCGAACTCTCGAAGGCCCGCCACATATCCATCACCGCCAACTGAATGCCAGCCACTTTCTTGGCTTCCAACCCCTCGTAGAACCGATCCAGGCTCTCTTCGGAGCGATCGACGCCTCCGAACCAGATCGGCCGCCGCCTCACCAGATCGCTGACCACAATCCGGTAGGTCTGCCCCTTTTTGATGGAGAGCTCGTCAATGCCAATGGCCTTGGGGCCCGGCGTCCCTGTGCGCCGGAGCTGCTCCTGCATATACTCCTTCTCCAAGCTCTTCACGGTCTTCCAATCGAGCTTGAGCTCCCTGGCCACGTCCTTGACGGCCGTTTCCCGACAGCGGCGCCCCACATACCAGGCAAATCGCTTCGTGTAAAACGGGTTGGTCGCCAGCCAGGGAAACGTTTCCTGCTTCACCTTGCCACACCGGCGACATCGAACCCGGCGGACCTCCACTTCCAGGTAGATGCGCAGCTCCCCACAGGACAGGTCCCGAATGTGCCGGACCCTGCGATCGTAGAAACTCCGATGGAGGGTCCCACAACATCCACACGCGGTTTTTTTTGACGCCGCCCCAGCCGAATAATCCGGGCCTGCGGATCGCCGAATATTCCCTTGATCGTGGCTCTTGGACAAAACCCAGGGAAACGGTATGTGTCCAGCAGGCTCTTGCTCGTTGACATCCGGTGATCATGACAGATTTTTCTCGTGTTTAAAACACTGTATCCCCTTGCCCTACTCGCCTTTCCCAGCCGCTACGGTCTAACTTTTACCCACTCGTTTGGGAGAAGACCCTGAAAAGATATGTGCGTTCGATTAAGCAAATCGGGGCAGAATTCTATTTTTCGGCAGACCTGGATGAGATGCCTTGTATCTCAAGCAAAAAAAACCTTATTTTTAAAAAGTATCCCTTTATCGATAGAAAGTGCATATTGATCGTTAAAAAGGAGATTGAAAGTTGGTATTTAGCTGGTCTCACTGATAGAAGGAGCAAAGGGTTTGGCATCAAGCCAATGGAAAATACAGAGTGCATTGGAAAAGAAGAATTTAACAGGAAAATTTTGCGGAAAAATCAAACCAGATTAACTTCAATGAAGGAAATATTGGATGGGTATTCTTACAGTGAGGCAATGAAAAGAAATGCCTCTTTTAGATATGTAATGCAGAGGTTGGATTGAAATTTTAAACTTTAATTGATTTCGTAACCCATCCATACGCGTGGTGGCTGGGGGATGGGCCTTCATCCTGATAGGCCATTTTAATATGGCTGAGATAATCCGCCGGCACATCTTTCCGATTCGCGTCGATATCCACCTTAAATAATTTCGCCGCATTGAGCCCAAAGACTTTCGCTTTGAGATCCTTGGTTAAGGCAGGGTAGTGGAATTTTTCCTGGAGTTCTTCTGGAATTTGAAACCGCCGGAAGGCTTCGATCTGCCATTGGGGCGTGCCATACCAAATGGAATCCGTTCCCCAGAGAAGATGATCTTGTCCGAATGCCAAAAGAATCTGTCCGAGCAGGTGGGCGCAGACGACGGGTTCGGTGATGACGAGTTGCCCGAAGGTCGAGCCCAGTTCCATATACACATTGTTGAGTTTCGGTTGCTTCTGTTTTAAACGGCACAATTCGCTGGTCCAGGGAATCTCACCTTTTTTGGCTTCGTCAAGATTAATGCGGGATGTGCCTAGAAATCCGGAATGATAGATCAGGAAATTCAGTTTGGGGAAATCTTTCGCAGCCTGCAGGATGTCGCGTGGATGGTTGTAATCGGGAACCGGGCCGAGCGGCAGACCTTTGTGCGCGCAAACGTTGGTGATGTTGAGGGCCTTCGCTTTTTCCAGCATGGGGTAGGCGATCTTTTCATCGCTCAGCCACCAGCCGTGCTCGAAGCCTTTCGGCGGCGAGCCGGTATAACATTTCCAGGCATCGACCTTGAACGTCTCCGCTTGCTGATCCATGTAATCAAGGTCGACCTTGCCTAACTGGGGCATGACAAGCCCATGGGCGAGCATGCGTTGGGAAGCGGTGAGACGATTGATTTCATCACGGATGTGCGTCATTTCTTTGGGCGGGACGACGGCTTCCCATGGATAGGGTCCAGGCGGGGTGCTGATGAGCCCGATGGAAGTGTCGCTGTCCAGAAAGACTTCTTTGATGTAGTTTTCCAGGCTCAGGTCTTCCATCGTTCCACGATCGCCGGAGACCTTGGGATTCAGGCCCATCTCTTTTGCCCGCCGTCGCAGGCCCAGGAGTCCTTCTTTCCAGCCCGGCTGGTTGAAGGAGGAACTGACGTAGTGCGTTTGTACATCGAAGATGAACGGGACGTTCCCTTTGCGTGCCTGAACCGCTTGGGGTTCCGCCGCTTCAACGTCAAGCACATCGAAAAATTTTCCAAACACCTGATTCATGGCCAAAAAAGCCAGTGCCATTCCACCGGTGGTTTTGAGGAAATCCCGCCGGTTCATGCCGAGGCGGCTGCTCAGCCGGTTGCTGCTTTGGTGGATCAGCCACTCGACCTGGCTTTGTTTGATGGATTGTGGGGGCGGTAGAAATTCTTCGCTGGAA